>JASHUD010000118.1 GCA_030040215.1 Methylovirgula sp. | reverse complement strand
TTAACGATATCCAGAAGACACAATTCTTCTGGGGCGGCCGGAACTATTGCTGGTATCCGGTCGGCTGGCATGGCCCCGGTTGGTATTGGTGCGGCTATGGCTGGCGCAGGGGCTTTGGCTGGGGCGGCGGTTACGGCTGGCACGGCTGGCATGGCGGCGGACGCGGCGGCTGGCACGGCGGACACGGCGGCTGGCATGGCGGACACGGCGGACACGGCCATCATCACTAGGATTACAAACCTTTGAATGCGTAAAGAGCCAGCGGCCCGAAAAGGCCGCTGGTTTGCGTAGCGCCCCTCGTTGCATCATGTTCGCGCGGTAAGCTCGCCGCGAAAGCGGAGCGTCGCATCCTTGCATCGGATGAGAACATTCTGCGCTCTGCGCAAGGCGCAGGAACCGCATGCGGCCGGCGGCAAGGTCGCGATCGCAAGCGCAACCCAATGCCGCGATGCCGGTACACGCCGGCCGACGCGGTAACCCCGACAGCCGCAATCTCTTCGAAGCGGTCGGCTTCGAAGCCGATTACGGCGCACGTCGGATTCTTGGGGCCGGGGTCGTCGAATTGTCCGTCAAAGATGCCGCGGGGACGACCGATATCGACACAAAGAGGACCTGCCCGGCCGGGATTGGCAGAGACCGGATAAGGCTTTGTTAACCATAATGAGACGCAATGGAAGGCGACGGCGTGGAGATTGGCGAATGAATGCAAGGAACGAGCCCTCGCCCGACTTTGTAAGGCAGCTCGCCGGCTACGGCCTGACCACCGCGGAAATCCTCTACCGCATGCCCGACCACCCGACGTTCCTGCAAACCTACGTCTGGCAGGACTACGACATCGCTCCCGACTTTCCGACGCTGATGAAGTTCCTGGCGTTTTGGCGCGAGAAGCTCGACGGCCCTCTGCACAGCGTGCGCATCGGCCACGCGCGGCTCATCAAGCCGGCCGAGATCAGGACTTTCGACGCCGAATTCAAACTCCAGTGAACGCGCCCGTTCGGAGCGAAATTGTGTTCAGGCGACGGAGCGGGCGGACTTCGCGGGAGAGCGCTCTTCGGCGAGTTTTGCATCGACCTCGTCGGCGGTGAGCGGTTCGGAAAAAAGGAAGCCCTGCAGTTCGTGACAGCCGAGCGTTTCGAGAAAGCGCGCCTGCTCGATCGTCTCAATTCCTTCGGCCGTCACCGTCAGGCCGAGCGAGCGGCCGAGAGCGACGATCGATTCGACGATAATCGCGCTCTCGCCCGTCATCTCCATGGATTCCAGGAACGAGCGGTCGATTTTGATCTTGTCGAAGGCAAACCGGCGCAGATAGATCAAGCTCGAATAGCCGCAGCCGAAATCGTCGAGCACCATGGTAACTCCGAGGGCGCGCAGGTCGATCATCAGGCGCTCGGCGAGATCCGCATCGGAAATCACGACGCCTTCGGTGAGTTCAAGCTCGACGCGCTCCGGGCTGATCCCGGTCTCGGCGAGGATCTTTTCGACGGCGGTGACGAAGTCCTTCTGCCGGAATTGGATCGGCGAAACGTTGATCGCCACCTTGATCCCCGGCCATCGCCTGGCGTCGGCGCAGGCGCGCCGCAAGACCCATTCGCCAAGCGGGACAATCAGGCCGCGGTCTTCGGCGAGACCGACGAAACTGTCGGCGGGAAGCAATCCATGCGTCTTGTGCTGCCAACGCACCAGGCCTTCGACGCAAACGATTCTGTCGCCGGATGCCGACATGATCGGCTGATATTGCATGACGAGTTCGTCATTTTCGATTGCGGCGCGCAGCTCGTCTTCGGCGTTTTGCCGCAACCGCAGTTCCTCGCCCATTTTGGCTTCGAAAAAGGCGAAGCGGTTGCGGCCGCCCTGTTTGGCGCGATAGAGCGCGAGGTCGGCGAGGCGCATCAAATCCTGCCGCTCCTCGGCGTTTTGCGGACAGAGCGCGATGCCGATCGAGGTGCCCATGAAAATCTGCTGGCCGGCGACATCGAACGGCGTGCTCATCGCGCCGAGCAGACGTTGCGCAAGCCGGGCGCAATCGCGCGGGTCCGTCACGTCGGTCTGCAGAACGGCGAATTCGTCGCCGCCTAGACGCGCGAAGTGATCGCCGTTGCGCAGAACCTTGCCGAGCCGCTCCGTCACCGCCATGATCGTATGATCGCCGACCTCGTGGCCGAAGGTGTCATTGGCCAGCTTGAAATCGTCGAGGTCCAGATAGAACAGCGCGCATTGGCAGCGTTTGCGCTTGCAACGGGCGATCTCCGCATCGACGAGCTCGTTGAATAGGAAGCGGTTGGGCAGTCCGCAGAGCACGTCATGACCGGCGACCTGCATGGCCTTCGCCTCGCTTTCCGTAAGCTGCCTGACGATCCGATAGGCCTGCGCGGCCATGGCTAAGCGAAACGCCAACGCGGAGACCACCAGCAGGACGTTCACCCGGTCGGTGAAAGCCAGTACCGCAAATTTCGCGGAAAACAGCGAAACGGAGTGCTGCACCGCAATGATGCCGAGGCGAATGCCGAGCAGCAGAAACAACAGCGTGGTGAGGGCATAGGCGACGGTCCAAAGCGCAACCGAAGGCCGATGCAGATGGCCGGGGCGCAGCGTAAACCGCAGCAGACCGAAGTGCGTGAGATCAGTCAATCGCATGACTCGAGAGTCCCTTGTGGGCGATGCGCGCGATCACCCCTGGCACCACATCGTCTGTCGCTCCGCGTTGGGGGACACAGCCGATTCTCAAATCGAACCATGCGAGCGATCCAAGTTTATCGACGCTGCGTTAACGTAGCGTTGGAGAGTCGCGGCGGCCGCCGGCAAAGCAATTCCGACTCATTTTAACAACCTTTGCGGGTATCTAAGACTTCTACAGGCGCAGGTAGACGCCCGCTAGATCAGCTGCAGCCCCTTGAAACTGGCAAATCCTTCCCTGCCGATAATCAAATGATCGTGCACTGCGACGTTCAGCGACTTACCGAGGGCGACGATCTGGTTGGTAAGCTGAATATCGACGCTGGAGGGCGACGGTTCGCCGGAGGGGTGATTGTGGACGAGAATGAGCGCGGTCGCGTTGAGCTCGAGCGCGCGGCGCATGATTTCGCGCGGGTAGACGGGGGCATGATCGACGGTGCCGATACTTTGCACTTCGTCGGCAATCAGGCCGTTCTTCTTATCGAGAAACAGAATGCGGAACTCTTCGCGGTCGAGAAAGGCCATGGCCGTGCGGCAATAATCGAGCACCTCCGAGAAGCTTCCCATGCTCGACCGTTTTTCCGCTTTGACCTTGGCGAAGCGTTTGGCGGCTTCCGCGACGATCTTCAGTTCGACGATCGCCGCGCCGCCCAGTCCCTCGATTTCCTTGAGCCGCTCGGGCCTGGCCGCGACGACCTCGGCAAATGATCCGAAGCGGGCAAGCAGCGCCTTGGCGAGCGCCTTGATGTCGCGCCGCGGAATGGCGCGGAAGAGCACGAGTTCGAGCAGTTCATAGTCGGCGAGAGCCTTGCCGCCGGCCTTCATAAAACGCTCCCGCAGCCGTTCGCGATGGCCGACATAATGCGCGTCGACGGGCTGCGGGGCAGGTTTCATGTCGCCTCCGCCGCGCCGTACGGCGGCCGATGCAGCCCGTTCGGGGAAAGGGTGAAGATCTCGTGGCCGGTCTCGGTGACGCCGATCGCGTGCTCGAATTGCGCCGACATCGAGCGGTCGCGGGTGACCGCCGTCCAGCCGTCGGAAAGGATCTTCACGTGCGGCCGGCCGAGATTGATCATCGGCTCGATCGTAAAGAACATCCCGGGTTTCAACACGATGCCTTCGCCGCGCCGCCCGTAGTGGAGAATATTGGGCTCGTCATGAAAGAGGCGGCCGACGCCGTGGCCGCAAAAATCGCGTACCACCGAGCAGCGTTCCGATTCGGCATAGTCCTGAATCGCCGCGCCGATGTCGCCGGTCATCGCCCCCGGCTTCACGGCGGCGATGCCGCGTATGAGCGCCTCGTAGGTCACATCGACGAGACGCTGCGCCCGTCGCGACACGTCGCCAACCAGATACATCCGGCTCGAGTCGCCGTGCCAGCCGTCGAGGATCAGCGTGACGTCGATGTTGAGGATATCGCCCTCGCGCAGCGGCTTGCGTTCGGGAATGCCATGGCAGACGACATGGTTGATCGAGGTGCAAATCGACTTGCGGTAGCCGCGATAATCGAGCGGCGCCGGGAAGGCGCCGTGTGCGATCGCAAAATCGAAGACGAAATTGTCGAGGAATTCGGTCGTGACGCCCGGCCGCACGTGTTCGACCAGCAAGTCGAGCACTTCGGCAGTCAGCCGCCCGGCCTTGCGCATCCCCTCGAACGCCGCCGGCCCGTGCAACTTAATCTGCCCGGTCTTCCGGCCAGGTACTTCCAAAGCGTCAACAAACGTCATTGCCCAAAGCGGAAATCTTCCGCGCTCCGCATTTCCTCCGTAATTTAAGCCTTTGCAGCGGCGAGGCAAGGCCGTTGCGCGGCAAGGACCGGCGGTTGGCCGGCCGGCGTCCGGCAGGGGATCTGGCCAGAGTCGACCTGCCCCACTACAATATCCGACGCACGTGCTGCTTGGGAGAGAGATTCTGTCGACCGAAGGCTTAGACGAGAAACCTCCCAAAGGCCCTCCCGCAGCGAAGCCGGAACGCAAGCTCCATCCGTTGGCGTACGGCATCGAGCGCATGGGGCTCGTCTCGTTGCG
>JASHUD010000117.1 GCA_030040215.1 Methylovirgula sp. | reverse complement strand
TTGTTGGTCGGGCAATAGAACTTCGTCGGATCCTTGGGATCGACGGCGCAAGGCTGCTGGTCCTTGCCGCCCATCGCCGACGGACACGCCTGGGTAGTCACCCCGATCTTCAGCGGCGAATGTTCATAGACTTTCACCGGACGGCCGGTCTTGAGATCGACTCGCTCGGCCCAGTTGACCGTCACGAACTTATGCGCGCGTAACAGTTCGCCAGTTTCACGGTTGATCACGTAGGCAAAGCCGTTGCGATCGAAATGAACAATGCACTTGCACGGTTTTCCGTCGACGTCCGGCATGTCGACGAGTATCCACTCGTTGACGCCGTCATAGTCCCACTGATCGAACGGCGTTTCCTGATAGTTCCAGGCCACGGTTCCGTCTTCCACATGGCGGGCAAAGACGGTCATCGACCACTTGTTGTCCCACTTGCCGGAGTTGCACGACTCTTGAGTCGGCGGGTTGGCGCCGCAGCGGGTCGTGGGACTCCAGTTGCCCGGGTTCCCGTTTCCTTCAAAGATCAGCTTCAACTCGGGATCGTAGCTATACCAGGCCCACGGCGAACCGCCGCCGCGCTTCCACTCGTCGCCTGGATAGGTGAAGCCCTGGTTCTGAGTCTGATCATGCCGCGAGTTGTCCTTGTTCGTGTCGGCCGTGATGCCGATTTCCGCATCGGTACCGTTGCTCTCCTTGCTCCATACGAGCTTGCCGGTGTTGAGGTCGTAAGCGTCGAGACGGCCGCGCGCGGCGAATTCGTCGCCGCCGAAGCCCGCGATCACCAGGTTTTCGGCAATCATCGGAGCGTTCGTCTGCGTCTCGCCATGTTCCGGATAGGAATGTTTGACGACCCAAATCTCCTTGCCGGTTTTGGCATCGAGCGCGATCACAAAACCGTCGAGAGTGCCGAACACAACCTTGCCTTCCGCATAGGAAAGACCGCGGTTCACGGTATCGCAGCAGGCGCGCGGAACAGCCGACTCATCGCGGTCGGTCTTTTTGAGATAGTTCCAGACCGCCTTGGGATTATCCGGATCCGAGAGATCGAGAGCCTGAACGATGTTCGGCCAAGCGCTGACCAAGAACATCATCGGTTTGCCGTCGACGATGACCACAAGCGGCTGGCCTTCATGCCCACGTAGCGCACCGCTCGACTGGGACCACGCCAACTGGAGCTTATCGACGTTGTCTTTGTTGATGTCGCTCAACGTGCTGTGACGCTGCAGATAATAATTCTGACCCGTGACCGGCCACAGGTTCGGATCTTTCTCCTCCTGGACGATGAATTGGTTTGCAAAGGCAAAGGACGCGCTTCCTACGAGGCCGACCAATGCTCCCGCGATTACCAGAATTCTTCCTCGATGACTCATGGCTTTCCTCTCCCAGCTCGCCGTTGCCGCCTGATGTGGTTGGACTCAGGAGCGGCAGATTTCAGGCATTCTCAGATTTGCTCGTGAGCTTTTCTGGCAAGCCTGACATCGTTCCTTAACGGCGTGCAATCTACCGGAGAAGATTCGAATGAGCTATGGATGCCTTACCCGAAAAATTCGGGAGGATCACCCGGGGCGACCCGCCCGCCAAAACAATAATGAAAATGATTGGGACGCTGCCATCGCAAACGAGCGAGACGCTATGTGATTTTGCGGTCAACCGCGATCCGCATTAGGTCGAGCGGGGTTCGGGCTCCAAGTTTTCGTCTGAGCGACGTGCAATACGCGGGGAGCGTCTTAGAGGACAAGTTAGCCGCAGCGGCGATCTCTATTCATCGAACGACCACAGCCATTGCCGTACGCTTACGAGATACGTTCCGTGCAATGGCCATAGCAAGCCAGCGCGTCAAACGGGTCGTCCATGCATGCCTTGATAACTGACCGGCGGTGTCAACCGATACCCGCCTGAATTTCTAGACTTTTGTCCTTTTCTCTTTGCCGCTCGTACCGGCTGAGGCCGCTCGGTGCCCAAGTGCCGCACTGCTTGCCGGAGCTTGCCGTCTTTTCACGCCTAACGCGCCCTGCTAGGCTCAACACCACGAGAGGAGCACGGGGGTGTTCGATCGCATTCGCGAACGGTGCAATCTGTACGCAGGGATGACCGACCGGCGTCGCCATAAGGTGATTCTCGGCACCCGGGGCGGCGCGCGTCGCTGCTGCGCCGGACTCGCCATCCTCGGCCTTTACGTGCAGCTGTTCGCGGCCGGTCTCTGCGGCTCTTCCTTTGCAGCCGGCCCAGCGACGGCCGGGCCATTCCCAATCTGCCATACCCCGGCCACCGGATCTCCAGCGGATCCGGCGCAGGACCACGCTCCTCGCGACTGCCCGTTCTGCGCCCTGCATTGCAAGGCGGCGATGGTTTTGCCGCCGTCAATCGGCACACCGGAGCGCTTCGTCGCCGCGACAACGCGCATTGAATCGGCTTTCTTTATCGTTCCTGCCCCGGCCCGCTACGCAATCAGTGCGCCGCCGCGCGGTCCTCCCGCTTCAGCCTGAAGAAAGCCGGAGCAAGCCTCCGCTTCGTCGCCGGTCCGCGGCGCGTCGCTTCGCGCGCGTTGCTTATTGCGACCGGCCGTTCCCTTCAGACTGAGGACACAACATGTCTCATCCGATTAAACTTGCCGGCGCCCTTGTGCTCATCGGCATAAGCCCGGCGTTCGCCCATACGATTGTCGGCAACCGCGTGTTCCCGGCGACGCTGACGATCGACGATCCGGGCGTCAACGACGAGCTCGTCTTGCCGGCCTTCGCCTATCTGCAGACTTCCAATCCGGACGGCACGTTCGGGCCGATCACGTATTCGCTCGCTTGGGAATACGACAAATTAATTACGCCCGACTTGGCGCTCACGATCGGCAACGAATATGACTGGCAAAGGAACCCAGAAGCCCAAGGTTGGTCGAACATCGACACCGAGGCGAAGTATGTCATCTATCAAAACCCCGAGCATGAATCGATCATTGCCGCGGCCGAAAGTGTCGATTGGGGCAATACGGGCAGTCCCTCAAGTTCTTCTCTACCTTCGACGCCTTTCACGACCGTTACGACGAAGATATTTGGCGGCAAAGGCTTTGGCGACGTTTCGGCGGACTGGTTGCGGCCCTTCGCGGTCACCGGCGAGATGGACTTCTCCATCCCGACGGTCAGCATCAACGCGGATCAGAGCTTGAATCCCACCGTTCTGACCTACGGCGCGACGCTGCAATACAGTTTGCTCTACGAGAACTCGTTCATCCACCAAGTGCCGGACTTCTTCAATAAGCTCATCCCTTCCTTCGAAGGCATCTTCAGTACCCCCATCTCGAACATCGGTCCGCCGATGCCGGGCGAGTTCTCGCCTTATGAAACGACCGGCGTAGTCGGCCCCTCGGTCTACTACATCGGACAATATTTCGAAGTCGGCGTCATGGCGCAGGTGCCGATCAACGAGGCGAGCGGCAGGCATGTCGGCGCCTTGGCGATCATTGACTTCTTCCTCGACGACATCGCGCCCAATTCGATCGGCAAACCGCTGTTCGGGGCCCCCCCGAGCCGCGCCAACCCCAATCCCCTTTAAGGAGGTCGACCATGCAACGTCTTCTGACACTTACCGCGGCACTCGCTTGCGCGCTCGCGGCGACGCCCGCTTACGCGCACGCCTTTCTCGATCACGCCATCCCGGCGGTGGGCGGCACCGTCACAGGCGCGCCGCGCGAACTGCAGCTCACCTATACTCAGAACATCGTGCTGGCCTTCTCCGGCGTGCGCGTCGCAGCGGGGAACGGCAGCCCGGTTCCGACCTCCAAGCCGAGACTCGGCGCGCCCAACGAGCTTGTCGTGAAGCTCGCCCGCGCGCTGAAGCCCGGCACTTACGTCGTAAGCTGGCACGTGGTCTCCGTCGATACGCACCATACGCAAGGAACCTACAAGTTCACGATCGCACCTTAGCGAAAGCCTCTTCCCCGCGCCGCGAAGGAAACGGCGCGGGGCGAAGAATCATGCCATGCATCGAGCACAGTGGAGAACGCCATGAAACCTCGGCTATCCGGTTACACTTTAGCGGCGCTTCTTGCCGTGGCGCCTATTGCCTCGCCCTGCCTCGCGGCCGATGCGGCGACCATCAGCGTCGGATCGCTGAAGATCGAGAATGCCTTCGCCCGCCCGACCCCGGGCGGTGCGAGCGTCGCGGTCGGCTACGTGACGATCGTCAATTCCGGCGGCGCGCCCGATCGGCTCGTCTCGGTCGCCTCCAACATTTCGGCCAAAACGCAGATCCACACCACGAAGATGAACAACGGTGTGATGGAAATGCGCGAGCTGCCCAACGGGCTCGTTATTCCCGCCGGCAAAACGGTGGCGCTCAAACCGGGCGGCGATCACATCATGTTCGTCGACATAAAACACGCGGTAAAGCCGGGCGAGGTAATCCACGCCACGCTGACGTTCGAGAAGGCCGGCAAAGTCGAGGTTCCCTTCAAGGCCGCCGCGAGCCTGGGCGCGATGAGCCCCGGCGGAACGATGGGCGGGATGAAAATGCAGTAGCTCCAGTTCAGCCGCTCGGCATTGCCCGCCGAGCGGCGAAGTTCGCTGCGCGAAATTCAAGGCGCGACCCCGATGCGGCTGCTCCAGGAACCGCAATGACCCAAGCTCTCGTTCTCTCGCGCTGGATCCATTTCGCGACCGTTTTCGCGTTGTTCGGGTCGTCGTTCTTCTGGTTCTACATCGGGCCTTGGCCGATGGATGGGCGGACGCAGCCACGCAGCTTGCGAAGAACCGTGCTGGCGCTGCGGATCGCCGCGCCGGTCGCGGCCATTTCCGGCGTTGCCTGGTTGGCGGGGATCATCGCCAACATGGCCGGCGGTTTTGCCAACGTCGTCGATCCCGCGACCTTGGACACCTTCTTCTTCCAGACGCCATTCGGGCCCGTCGCCGTTCTGCGTCTGGCTCTCTTTGCCGGTATCGTGCTGCTCGCCCTCCTGCCCCACCGGGGCCGACGTTGGTTGCTGGCGATGTTCGTTGCCGCCGCGCTGCTGCTGCTGAGCCAAGCCTGGTTCGGGCACGCCGCGGAAGGCGGCTCCGGGCCCTATGGCGCGCTGATGGTTCTAGTTTACGCCGTTCATATGTTCGC
>JASHUD010000116.1 GCA_030040215.1 Methylovirgula sp. | reverse complement strand
GAGCCTCCTGCGGTTTGGCTGATCGCACCGCAGCCGCATTATGCATGGCCGGAGCGATCCGGCCATTTCTTCGATCGGCGCGCCTAATGCGCAAGGATCGCAAGCAGCAGAAGCGCCACGATATTGGTGATCTTGATCGCCGGATTGACGGCGGGACCGGCAGTATCTTTATAGGGATCGCCGACCGTGTCGCCGGTCACCGACGCCTTGTGCGCGTCGCCGCCTTTGAAATGTTTGACGCCGTGCTTGTCGATGAATCCGTCTTCGAAGCTCTTCTTGGCGTTGTCCCAAGCGCCGCCGCCCGAGGTCATCGACACCGCCACGAAAAGCCCGTTGACGATCACGCCGAGCAGCGAAGCGCCGAGCGCCGCGAAAGCCGACGCCTTGGAGCCTGAGATGGCGAGCACGCCGAAATAGACGACCAGCGGTGCGCAAACCGGCAGCAGCGAAGGAACGATCATCTCCTTGATCGCCGCTTTGGTCAGCAGGTCGACGGCGCGACCGTAGTCGGGCCGCTCGGTGCCCGCCATGATGCCGGGCTTGTCGCGGAATTGCCGGCGCACCTCTTCGACGATCGAGCCCGCCGAGCGTCCGACCGCGGTCATGACGATGCCCCCGAACAAATACGGAATAATGCCGCCGAAGATCAGCCCGGCGACGACGTAAGGATTCGAGAGATCGAAGTTGACCGCCCCTACGCCCTTGAAATAGGGAACGCCGGTATCCACGAAATGCTTGATGTCGTTCGTGTAGGCGGCGAACAAGACCAAGGCTCCGAGGCCTGCCGAGCCGATCGCATAGCCTTTCGTCACAGCCTTGGTGGTATTGCCGACCGCGTCGAGCGCGTCGGTCGAATGACGCACGTCCTTCGGCAAGCCGGCCATCTCGGAAATGCCGCCGGCGTTGTCGGTTACCGGTCCGAAGGCATCGAGCGCGACGATGATTCCGGCGAGGCTCAGCATGGTCGTGACCGCGATGGCGATGCCGAAGAGGCCGGCGAGCTCCGAGGCGACGATGATTCCGGCGACGATGACGAGCGCCGGCAGCGCCGTCGCTTCCAGCGAGACGGCAAGTCCCTGGATGACGTTGGTCGCGTGTCCGGTGATCGAGGCTTGGGCGATCGAGACGACCGGCCGTTTGCCGCTGCCGGTATAGTATTCGGTGATGATGACGATGAGCCCGGTGACGGCCAGCCCGACGAAACCGCAGACGAAAAGATGCGTGCCGTTGATCGGCACGCCGTTGACGGTGCCGACCGTTCCCCAGCCGATTACCAGTTGCGTGGCGATCGCCAGGCCGACGATCGATAGCGCGCCGGTCGCAATGAGGCCTTTGTAGAGCGCACCCATGATCGAATTGGTCGGGCCGAGCTTGACGAAAAACGTGCCGGCGATCGAGGTGACAATGCAAGCGGCGCAGATCGCCAACGGATAGATCATCGTCAGCGGAAGGATCGGTTGATCGGCGAAGAAGATCGCGGCGAGCACCATGGTGGCGACGACCGTCACCACGTAGGTCTCGAAGAGATCGGCTGCCATGCCGGCGCAGTCGCCGACGTTGTCGCCGACGTTGTCGGCGATCGTCGCCGGATTGCGCGGATCGTCCTCCGGAATTCCCGCCTCTACTTTGCCGACAAGATCGGCGCCGACGTCGGCGCCTTTGGTGAAAATGCCGCCGCCGAGCCGAGCGAAGATGGAAATCAGCGAAGCTCCGAAGCCAAGCGCCACCAGGGCGTCGACGACCTCGCGGCTGTTCACGGCGTACCCCAAGGGGCCGGTAAGAATGGCGAAATAAACGGTCACGCCGAGCAGTGCGAGGCCGGCGACCAAGAGACCGGTAACCGCGCCGGCGCGGAAGGAGATGCTCAGCCCAGCGGCGAGCGACTTCGATGCCGCCTGGGCGGTACGCACATTGGCGCGTACCGAGACGTTCATGCCGATGAACCCGGCGGATCCGGAGAGAACCGCGCCGACGAGAAAGCCAATGGCCACCGTCCAGGAGAGAAGCAGGCCGAGGATGACGAAGATCACCGCGCCTACGACGGCGATCGTCGAGTACTGCCGGCGCAGATAGGCTTGCGCGCCCTCGGCGATCGCGGCGGCAATCTCCTGCATGCGCGCCGAGCCAGGATCGGCCTTGAGAAGCCCCACCACGGTGACGATGCCGTAGGCAACGGCGAGAAGCCCCGCGAGAACGATAACCCAGATAAAATGCATCGATTTCCGCCCTTCCTTACTGCGAGCGCGTCGGCCTCAAGCCGGTCTTGTCGGAACGCGCTGAATGGGAAGCATTGTCGGGCAGCCCCCGCGAGCTTCTTCGCCCAATGCTTGGGCGGAACGGCCGCCCTTGGCGGCGGACCATGGCCGAAAGCCGTAAATTTCGCAATCGCGTCCTTCCCAGGGCCTGCAAGTCTTAACAGGTCAAGCGGTTGCGCGGCAGCGCGAGCGTCAAAAATGCCGATAAGAGGCCGCCGAAAAAGCCAGCGGCCGGCCCTCCGTATCGCGAATACGCGGCCTTTCGGCGCCGGCTTTGGCGACCCCGATTCGGGCAACGGGAACACCCGCCGCTTCGCGTTCGAAGGCCACCGCCTCGCCGGGCGCCACCGCGCAGATGATCTCGTAATCGTCGCCGCTCGTCAGAATCGGCTCGATCAGCGAAGGCTCGCGTGCCAGCGCCTGGCGCGCCGCCTTGGAGAGCGGCACGTCGGCAAGCGCGATCTCGGCGCTCATGCCGCTCAGCGCCAGCATTTTGCCGAGATCCCCGAGGAGTCCGTCGGAAACGTCCATCGCGGTGCGCGCAAAGCCGCGCAGCGCGTCGCGCAAAGCGAGCCGCGGCAGCGGCAGAAAATGGCGCATCAGAAGATAATCGCGCGCCGGCTGACTGAGCGCCTCGGCCCAGCCGCGGTCGCTTGCCAGCGCGCGGCGCAAACGCAAACCCAAGGCCGCATCGCCGATCGTGCCCGTCAGATAGAGAAAATCGCCGTTCTCGACGCCGGGGCGTGGCACCATTTTGCCCTTTGGCACGGCGCCAAAGACGGTGATCGACAAGGTCAACGCGCCAAGGCTTCGCACTGTGTCGCCGCCGATCAGCGGACAGTCGAAGCAGGCGACGTCTTCGGCGAGCCCCTTCGCGAACGCCGCCAGCCATTCTCCCGTCCAATCGCCAGGCAAGGCGAGGCCGAGCAGAAATCCCTTGGGCTCCGCCGCTTTGGCTGCGAGATCCGAGAGATTGGCGCGCAGCGCCTTGCGGGCGATCAATTCCGGCGGATCGTCGGCGAAAAAATGCACGCCCGAAGTGAGTACGTCTGTGGAAACGACAAGCTCGCAGTCGGCGGCGATGCCGAGCAAAGCCGCGTCGTCGCGCAGCCCAAGTCCGGCGGGACCGGCAAGCGGCGCGAAAAAATTCGCGATGATCTCGTCTTCGGAAGGACGCGGCTTGTTCATGATGTGCGACTCGGCATTTGCCCGCAGACCTTACGCCAATCGGCCCTACTGTCGCGATTCGAATTCGCCGGGACGAAATTGCCGCGCAAGCGCGTCGAGCACCGCGTTGATCATACCGGCCTCCTCGTGCGCGAAAAAGGCGCCCGCCACGTCGACGTATTCCTTGATCGCGACGCGCGCCGGAATGTCCTTGCGCTTCTTCAGTTCATAAGCGCCGGCCCGCAGGATGGCGCGCATCACCGCGTCGACCCGCACCAACGGCCAGCTCTTGGCGAGAGTCTTATCGATCGCCCGATCGATCGACCGTTGCTCGGCGAGGACGCCGCCAAGCACGTCGCGAAAGAAGGCGATTTCGGCGGCCTTATACTGGGTGCCTTCGATCTCGCCGCCGATCCAGAAACATTCGAATTCGGCGAGCGTCTCGGCGAGGCCTTTGCCCGAAACTTCCATCTGATAGAGCGCCTGAACCACCGCAAGCCGCGCGGCCGAGCGTTGCGGAGCCTTGTACATCAGGTCGTCCCCTGCCCCGCTTTGAGGCGATAGAGAGCCAGCGCGGCGCGCGCCGCCTCGCCTCCTTTGTCGCCGTGGCGCGGGTCGGCGCGTTGCAGCGCATGCGCGGCATTGTCCACCGTCAGGACGCCGTTGCCGAACGGCAGGCGTCGCGCGACGGCAAGATCCATCAAAGCGCGGGCGCTTTCCCGCGCGACGATCTCGAAATGCGGCGTTTCTCCGCGGATAACGCAACCAAGCGCCAACGCGCCCTGAAACGGCGCGCCGGAAGTTGCCGCCATATCGAGCGCTATGCCGAGCGCGATCGGAATTTCCAAAGCGCCCGGCACTTGCCGGCAGAGATAGCGCGCCTCCGCCTTCTTCAAAGCCGCGACCGCGCCTTCGAGAAGCAGCGCCGCGACTTCATCGTAGAAGCGCGCTTCGACGATGAGAAAACGCGCGCCCTTGACGCTTTCCTCGGGTGTTTTGGAGCGGCGCGGCTCGGCCATGGCTCAACTCTAAGGGATCGCGCGGCCGGCTTAACAAGCCCGCTCCGCCGCGGCAAGCCGAGGCTAATCGAGCTCGAGAAGCCGCGCCGCGTAGCGCGCCATCAAATCGACCTCCAAGTTCACCTCGTCGCCCACCTGCCGTTCGTCCCACGTCGTTACGGCGAGCGTGTGCGGAATGAGCAGAATCGAGAAGTAATCGGCTTTCACTTCGTTCACCGTCAAGGAAGTCCCGTCGAGCGATACCGAACCCTTCACGGCGACGAACCGGCAAAGATGCGGCGGTGCTTCGATCGCGAAGCGCTTCATGTCGTCGAACGCGTCGATACCCAAGATCTTCGCGACGCCATCGATATGGCCGGTGACGATATGGCCGCCGAATTCATCGCCGATCCGCAAGGATCGTTCGAGATTGAGCCGCGTGCCGGCGCGCCAATGCCGTGCCGTGGTGCGCGCCAGCGTCTCGGCGCCGAGATCGACCTCGAACCAGGTCTTGCCGGCCGCGGCGCCGCATTCCGCCACGGTAAGGCACGGCCCACTGCAGGCAAGCGATGCGCCGACCGCGATCGTGTCGGCAGGCATCGAACAAACGATACGCGCGCGCGTGCGTTCGCCGCGCGGCGCAATCGTTTCGATGCTCCCGACCGTGGTGATGACGCCGGTAAACATCAGAGCACCCGCTGGTAGTGCGCATAGGCGTCGGCACCGATGCGGCCGCTCGCGCGCAACCGATAACGGCCGGCATCGGCGAGCGCCGCGCGGCTCGCGGAATCGAGCGCTGGCACGCCGTCCGTACCGAGCATCTGGTCGCTGCGCAACAGCAGAACTTCGTCGGCGAAACCTCGAGCAAGTAAGGCGGCGCCGAGACGCGGGCCGCCTTCGCAGAACACCCGCGTCAGCCCGCGCGCGCCGAGAAACGCCAGCGCCGCGGCAAGATCGATGCGGCCGGCTTCGCCGACTGCCACCCGTTCGATTTCGACGCCTGTTTCGACAAGCAGCGCCGCACGTTCCGCCGGTGCGCTCTCGCCGGCGATCGCCAGCGTCGGGTATTCGCGGGCCCTCGCCGCAAGCCGCGATCGCGGCGCGAGTTGAAGGTGCGTATCGAGCACGATGCGCAACGGCTTGCGCGATTCCATTCCCGGCAGACGAACGTTGAGCAGCGGATCGTCGGCGAGCACCGTGCCGACGCCCACCAGTACCGCGTCGTGCAGCGCGCGCAGCATATGGACGCGTCCGTCGGCGGCGGCGCCGGTAATCTTCAGGCGCGGCGCGCCGGCCGGCGCCGCCGCATAGCCGTCCGCCGTCTCCGCCAGTTTGAGCGTCAGCATCGGCCGGCCGTGGCTCACGCGCAACACATGACCGAGGTTGGCGCGCAGCGCCGCTTCGGCGAGAACGCCGACCGTCACTTCGATTCCCGCTTCGCGCAGACGCAGGTGGCCCGACCCCGCGACGCGCGGATCCGGGTCTTCGAGCGCGGAGACGACGCGCGTGATGCCCGCGGCGACAATCGCATCGGCGCACGGGGGGGTTCGCCCATGGTGGCTGCACGGCTCGAGCGTCACGTAGAGCGTCGCGCCGCGCGCCGCCTTGCCCGCCTGCAGCAAGGCCAAAACCTCGGCATGCGGGCGCCCGCCGTCGGCCGTGGCGCCGCGTCCGACTACGATGCCGTCTTTGACGATGAGCGCGCCGACGGCAGGATTGGGCGCGACGCGCCCCAAACCGCGCCGTGCCAGATTGAGCGCGGCCGCCATGAACCGCGCATCCTCCTCGGCCGCTTCGGCGGCGGCGGAGCGCAGCGCCCGGCTGCTCATGCTTTGAGCTTGGATTTCGGGGGACGCGGTTCGTCCTCGGCACCCTGCGCAAGCTCGTCGATCAGCGTATTAAAGTCGCGCGCCTCGCGGAAATTGCGATACACCGAGGCAAAGCGGACGTAGGCGACGCTGTCGAGCGAACGCAAGCCTTCCATGACGAGTTCGCCGATCCGCTCGCTGGGGATCTCCGCGTCGCCCTGACTTTCCAGCTGGCGCACGATGCCGCTCACCATCCGCTCGACGCGCTCGGCTTCGACGGGCCGTTTGCGCAGCGCAACCTCGACCGAACGCATCAGCTTGTCGCGATCGAAGGGCACGCGCCGCCCGGACTTCTTGGCGACGGTCAATTCGCGCAACTGGACGCGCTCGAACGTGGTGAACCGGCCGCCGCAATCCGGGCAGACGCGGCGGCGGCGGATCGAAGAGGCATCTTCGGTCGGGCGCGAATCCTTCACCTGCGTTTCGAGGCTACCGCAATAGGGGCACCTCATCGAGGCTCCTCAATAGATCGGGAAACGCCGCGTCAATTCATCCACTTTGCTCTTCACCGCCGCCTCGACCGCGGCGTTGCCGGCATCGCCGTTCGCGGCAAGACCGTCCAGGCACTCGACGATCAATTCGCCGATCTTCTTGAACTCGGCGACGCCGAAGCCGCGCGACGTCCCGGCCGGCGTGCCGAGCCGGATGCCCGACGTAACCATCGGGCCTTGGGTATCGAACGGCACGCCGTTCTTGTTGCAGGTGATGTGGGCGCGCCCGAGCGACTGCTCGGCGGCTTTGCCGGTCAGATTCTTGGGACGCAGATCGACGAGCATCAGATGGTTGTCGGTGCCGCCCGTAGTGATGGCGAAGCCGCCCTCGACGATCGTGGCGGCAAGCGCCTTGGCGTTCTCGACGATTTGGCGGGCATAGACCTTGAAATCCGGCCGCAACGCTTCGCCGAACGACACCGCCTTGCCGGCGATCACGTGTTCGAGCGGACCGCCTTGAAGGCCCGGGAAGACCGCGGAATTGATCTTCTTGGCGATCTCCGGATCGTTGGTGAGAACGAGGCCGCCGCGCGGACCGCGCAAGGTCTTATGGGTCGTCGAAGTCGCCACATGCGCATGCGGGAACGGCGAGGGATGCACGCCGCCCGCCACAAGTCCGGCGAAATGCGCCATATCGACGAAGAAATAGGCGCCGACCGAATCGGCAATCCGCCGGAATTCTTCGAATTCCCAGAAGCGCGGATAGGCCGAACCGCCGGCGATGATGAGCTTCGGCTTATGTTCCTCGGCAAGCCGGGCGACGGCCTCCATGTCGATGCGGTGGTTGTCGCGGCGCACGCCATAGGCGACCGGCTTGAACCAGCGCCCCGACACGTTGACCGGCGAGCCGTGGGTCAGATGGCCGCCCGCGGCGAGATCCAATCCCATGAACGTGTCGCCCGGCTGGAGCAGCGCCAGGAACACCGCCTGATTCGCCTGACTGCCGGAGTTCGGCTGCACGTTGGCGAACTTGCAATCGAAAAGCCGGCAGACGCGCTCGATCGCCGCCGTTTCGACGATGTCGATGAACTGGCAGCCGCCGTAATAGCGCCGCCCCGGATAGCCTTCGGCATATTTGTTGGTCAGAACCGAGCCTTGCGCCTCGAGCACGGCCTTCGAGACGATGTTTTCGGAGGCGATGAGCTCGATCTCGCTCCTCTGCCGGCCAAGCTCTTTATCGATCGCCGAGGCAATCTCCGGATCGGCGTCGGCGAGGGAGGCGGCAAAGAAGGAATTGGGCGCCGGGCGAATGCCGGCATCGGACTTGTTCATGACACACCTTGGAATCGATTTGGCGGGAATGCCGCGCGGCGCCCTCAAGACGTGGCTGGCGTACCGGCCTCGGCTGCACTTAGCATGCCGGACCGGCAGCGTGAAGGCGGGGAAAGCCTATGCCGTTACTGCTGGTCGCTCGCCGGCGGATCGTACCCCTGCCCCGGCTGCGGCACGTCCTGCGGCGGGACGATCGCGGCTGCAGGCGGCACACCGGTCGAAACCTGCTGCGTCCCGACACCTTGTACCGGCATTTGGCCCGGCGGCTGGTCCGAGGCGACGGAACTCAGCCCGTCGCGCTGATAGATGTCGTCGCGGAACTCCACGAGCCCGTCCGGGCTCGCCCAGGCGGTGATGTAGACCCAATAGACCGGCACCGGCGGGACGAGCTTTACGTCCACTTGTTGGCCGGATTCGATCACCTGATCGATGCGGTCGCGATCCCAGCCGGGCGTATCTTCCAGCAACCACGCGACATAGTCGCGGACGTCCTGCACGCGGATGCAGCCCGAAGAAATGAACCGATCGTCGTCGCCGAAAATGCCTTTTTCCGGGGTGTCGTGCATATAGACGCCATACGGGTTGGGAATATTGATCCGCACCACGCCGAGCGAGTTGACGTCGCCGCCGGTATCCTGGCGGAACTTGTAATTCACCGCGTCTTCCGAATTCCAATCGATCTGGTTGGCTTGCAGCTCATTGCCATCCTTGTCGAAGATCCGGATCTTATGTTCGGATAGATAATTGGGATTGGCCTGCATCCGCGGAATCAGATCCTTGCGGATGATCGAGACAGGCACCGTCCAATAGGGATTGAAATTGATTTCGGTAGCCTTGGTCATCATCACCGGCGATTGCCGGTCGATTCGGCCGACGCCGGCAATATGGCGGGTGACGACGGCGCCGTTTTCGACCGTCTCGACGGCGGCGGCGGGAATATTGGCGACGACGTAGCGCTCGCCGAGATTGCCGGAATAGGCCTTGAGCCGCACGATATTGATCTC
>JASHUD010000115.1 GCA_030040215.1 Methylovirgula sp. | reverse complement strand
CGACGAAGCGGTCGATTGGCTGAAACCGGTCGAGCGGATGAACGTCATGCTCGATCCCGACTTGCTCGCGCTGCTCGCTGCCATTCCAAAAAGTCCGATCGTTCCGATCGGCACGGCCGCGTAGTTTAGAGAAGCTTCAAAGAATCGCCGGCCACTTTTTGAAGCATTCTAAATGTAGGCTCAGGCGCTTGCAGGTTCTCCAGCACGCGTATACTTCAAATTACGGAGCCGCGCGGCGATCGCGCCGGATTTTTCAGGTGCGCCGAGAAGTCGATGCTGCGCGCGCTGGCGCCGATCGCAGCGGCAAGATCGGATGTTCCGTAAAACGAAAGGTGCGCTGTGATCGGAGCGCTCATCATCGTTTTCCGCGAAGTCGTCGAGGCGGGCTTGGTCGTCGGCATCGTGCTCGCCATTTCGCAAACCATCCCGCATCGTCTGCGATACATTTTCGGGGGGATTGCGGCCGGCGTTTGCGGCGCCGGTCTGGTTGCAATGTTCACCGGACTAATCGCCGTGGCGATGGCCGGCGCCGGACAGGAAGTTTTCAACGCGGCGATCCTTTCGCTGGCCGTGGTCATGCTCACCTGGCACAATGTCTGGATGGCGCGGCACGGCCGCCAGATGACCGACGATCTGCATGCGATCGGCCGGCAGATCCGCGACGGGTCGAAGCCGCTCATCGCGCTCGCCGTCGTCGTCGCGGTGGCGGTGCTCCGAGAAGGTTCGGAAATCGTTCTCTTCCTCTATGGTATCATCGTTTCGAGCGGCAGCAGCGGGCTTTCCATCTTCATCGGCGGCGTGTTTGGCCTGGCGCTTGGCATTTGCGTCGCCTTCCTGACGTTCCGAGGTTTGGTCGCCATTCCGATGCGGTATCTGTTCCGCGTCACCACGCTGTTGATCTCGTTCATCGCCGCCGGCATGGCGGTGCAAGCCGTGGCATTTCTCGAACAGGCGGATCTCGTGACCAAGCTCGACGGGACCGTCTGGGACAGCTCTTCGATTCTGCCCGACGACGGGATTCTCGGAAGGGTCCTGCACACGCTCCTCGGCTACACCGATCAGCCGACCGAGTTGCAGCTCCTCGTCTATATTGCAACGCTCGCGACAATCTTCCTATTGATGAAGATCTTTTCCCCACCGCCGCGGCCATTGCGCCAGGCCGCCGCTGAGTGATGGGGAACGGACGTTAAGCAGTGCGGCAATTGGCCGGCCTTTGACCTTGCAATCCGATTGATTCGTCCCGACATAGGGGTTAAAGAGCGACTGGACGCGGTTCGATTCGTTCCCCCGCTCTGCCGAATTCCTCCAAGACGCGATATCGTCGCCGCAATGCGAATGCGGGGCGGTGGGAGCCAGGCCTTGGATACCGCCGATCAGCCCCTATGACGGGCGCGGCTCCCTCCAGGAACAAGATGACATTTCGAGAACTAGGCCTCAGCGAGAAGATTCTACAGGCCGTAGAAGCTTCCGGTTACACAGAGCCAACTCCCATCCAAGCCAAAGCCATCCCCGTGGCGCTCGCCGGGCGCGACGTGCTGGGGATCGCGCAGACCGGCACCGGCAAGACCGCGGCGTTTACGCTGCCGATGTTGTCGCGCCTCGAACAGGGTCGTGCCCGGGCTCGCATGCCGCGCACGTTGATCCTCGAACCGACGCGCGAACTTGCCGCCCAAGTCGAGGAAAGCTTCGCGCGCTACGGCAAAAATCACAAGCTTAACGTGGCACTGCTCATAGGCGGCATCTCGTTTGGCGACCAAGAAGCGAAGATCATGCGCGGCGCCGACGTGTTGATCGCGACGCCCGGCCGGCTGCTGGATTTCTCGGAACGCGGCAAGCTGCTTCTGACCGGCATCGAGATCCTGGTGATCGACGAAGCCGACCGCATGCTCGACATGGGCTTCATTCCCGATATCGAGCGAATTTGCAAACTCGTTCCATTCACGCGCCAGACGCTGTTCTTCTCCGCGACCATGCCGCAGGAGATCGTGCGCCTCACCGAAGCTTTCCTGCACAATCCGGTGCGGATCGAGGTGGCGCCCGCGGCTTCGAGCCCGGCGGAGATTACCCAGGCGCTCGTTGCTTCCCAGCCCGGCGCCGACAAACGCGAGACCTTGCGCAAGCAGATTCGCGCCGCCGCCAATTTCAAGAACGCGATCATCTTCTGCAACCGCAAGCGCGACATCGCCATTCTCCACAAATCGCTGCAGCGGCACGGGTTTCGCGCCGGGGCATTGCATGGCGACATGGATCAGCGCACCCGCATGGCGTCGCTCGAGTCGTTCAAGAACGGCGATGTCGATCTCATCGTCTGTTCGGACGTCGCGGCGCGCGGCCTCGACATTCCCGACGTCAGCCACGTCTTCAATTTCGACGTGCCCACCCATTCCGAGGATTACGTGCATCGTATCGGCCGCACCGGACGCGCCGGCAAGCCGGGCACGGCGATTACCATCGTGACGCACCTCGACCGCAAACACATCGCCGATATCGAGAAGATGGTGGGACACCCCATCGGCTGGCTCGAAGGCGCACGCATCGAAGACCTTGGCATGCCGGAGCACAAGGAAGAATTTCGTCCGCGCATGTCGGCAGGGCGGCGGCCGCCGGAGCGCCATGGTAGACCCGAATCCCGCAAGCCGCGTGACGCCGGTGAAAACCGCAGGCCCGAACCGCGAAAGCCGAATGGTGAAAAGGCGGAACATCGAGCGTCCGACCTGCATCGCGCGCAGAGCGTTGCAAACGATCGCCCGGTCGTCGGCATGGGCGAACACACGCCGGGATTTATGCTCCGTCCCGTAAAGCTGAAACCAAAGATCGCCGAGGAGGCGGAGTAGTTTTCACATCCGTCTCCGTTAAGAGAGAGGGATCCGCTTCAACGTTCCGAGCGCGCTTCGGCGAGCGCCGTCTCGCTTGCGGGAGTGAGCGAGACCGATTCTCCGCAGCCGCATGACCCCGTCTGGTTTGGGTTGTTGAAGGTAAATCCCGAACCGATCTTGTCGGTCTTGAAATCCATTTCCGTGCCGAACAAAAACATCAGTGCTTTCGGGTCGACGATGATCGTCACGCCCTTGTCTTCGATCACTTCGTCGTAGGGCCCGACCGCCTCGGCGAACTCCAGCGTATAGGCCATGCCGGCGCAGCCGCCGTTCTTGACGCCGACTCGCACGCCGGCAATCGGCCGCCCGGCACCGGCCACGAGGGTATGGACGCGGTCGGCCGCCGCCTGCGTCAAGGACAGGATCGGAAATTTCGCCATGCATCGTCTCCGGGCGTCATCGCGTCCAATATAGGTTCTTTGCGAGCTTCCTGCGAGCCATCCGCATCAGTAGAAGTCAAGGGCGGCGCGCGCCTCGTCCGACATGCGCCGCTGATCCCAGGGCGGATCGAAGATCATGTTCACACTTACTCCCGACGTGCCGGCGATGGCGCCGACGACGCCCTCGACCGCAAGCGTCAGCTCGCCTGCCACCGGGCAGGCAGGCGCGGTAAGGGTCATATCCACGGCGACTTGCAGGCTATCGTCCACGGCGACCTTGTAGATGAGGCCGAGCTCATAGATGTCGCAAGGGATCTCCGGGTCGAACACCGTCTTGAAGCCGGAGATCATCTCCTCCTTCAAGCGCTCCTGCTCCGTGGCCGGGATTTCGGCGGCGAAGATCCATTCCGGCGCGTTCGGCGCTTGCGTTTCGAGGGTTGGCGTTTCGGTCATCGCAGTCCCTAGGCAAACAGGCTTTGCGCCTTGAGCAGCGCCTCAGCGAGCTTATCGACTTCTTCAAACGTATTATACATGGCGAACGAGGCACGGCATGTCGAGGTCACGCCGAAACGCGCCAAAAGCGGCTGCGCGCAATGCGTGCCGGCCCGCACCGCCACTCCGGAACGATCGATGATCGTCGCCACGTCGTGCGGATGGGCGTTCTTCATGTCGAAGGCGAGGATCGCCGCCTTGCCGCGCGCCCGGCCGAAGATGCGGATCGAGTTGATCCGCGCGATCCGCTCATGCGCATAGGCCCCGAGCGCCGTCTCGTGCGCGTGGATTTTCGCCCGGCCGATGCGGCGCACGTAGTCGAGCGCCGCGCCGAGGCCGATCGCCTGCACGATCGGCGGCGTGCCGGCTTCAAAGCGGTGCGGCGGCTCGTTATACGTGACGCGCTCCTTGGTGACCTCGTTGATCATCTCGCCGCCGCCCAGGAACGGCGGCAGCTTTTGCAGCCATTCCTTCTTGCCGTAGAGCGCCCCGACGCCGGTCGGTCCGTAGAGCTTGTGGCCGGTGATCGCATAAAAATCGACGTCGAGGTCTCGTACGTCCACGTCGAGATGCACGGCGCCTTGCGCGCCGTCGACGAGCACCGGAATGCCGCGCGAATGGGCGATCCGCACGATCTCCTTGATCGGCGTTACCGTGCCGAGCACGTTGGAGAGATGCGTGATGGCGACGATCTTGGTCTTATCGGTGAGCGCCTTCTCGAAAACGTCCAGCGAGAAATTGCCTTCGTCGTCCACGTCGACCCATTTCAGCACCGCGCCTCTGCGCTCGCGCAGGAAATGCCAGGGCACGATATTGGCGTGATGCTCCATGATCGAGAGGACGATCTCGTCACCCTCCTTGAAGCTTCGGCCGAAGGAGGAAGCGACGAGATTGATCGACTCCGTCGCCGATTTGGTGAAGACGATCTCGTCGATCGATTCCGCGTTCAAGTAGGCGCGCACGCTCTCGCGCGCCGCCTCGTAGGCCTCGGTCGCGGCGTTGGCGAGATAGTGAAGGCCGCGATGCACGTTGGAATATTCGTTGTACGTCGCATGCACCATGCGCTCGACGACCTCTTTCGGCTTCTGCGCCGAAGCGGCGTTATCGAGGTAAACGAGCTTCTTGCCGTAGACTTCGAGATCGAGGATCGGAAAATCCTTGCGGATGCGGGCTACGTCGAGCGGAGCTTGTGCATGTTCGTTCATGCGGCGCTCCGCTTTCCGCGCCGCGCCAGCCACGCCGCGATGTCGGCGCGATAGGCCGCTGCCAGCCCTTCGTGGCCAAGTTCGTCGGCGAGTTCGGTGGCGAACGCTTCGAGCAGCAGCGACTCCGCCTCGGCGGAAGGAAGGCCGCGCGTCTCCAAATAGAAAAGCTGATCGGCGTTGAGGCCGCCGCAGGTCGCCCCGTGCCCGCAAAGCACGTCGTCGGCGAAGATTTCAAGCTCCGGCCGGCTGTTCATCGTCGCCTCCTCGCCAAGCAGAAGCGCTTTGGCAAGCATCTTGCCATCCGTCTTCTGCGCGCCCGGCGAGACGATTACTTTGCCCTGGAATACGCCGGTCGATTCTTCGTCGAGGATATAACGGAAGGTTTGCCGCCCCAGGCACCCGGTCGCCGCATGGCGCACGAAGAGAGTCGTGTCGGCGTGTTCGCGACCGCGCAGTAGCGAAACGCCGCGCAGCGTTCCTTTTGCATCCGCGCCGTTAAAGAGCTTGAAGATTTGCCGGCGGACCAAGCCAGCGCCCGTAATCAGCGCAAAACTATCGAAC
This sequence comes from Methylovirgula sp., assembly GCA_030040215.1. Taxonomy (GTDB): domain Bacteria; phylum Pseudomonadota; class Alphaproteobacteria; order Rhizobiales; family Beijerinckiaceae; genus Methylovirgula. Next base: position 148 of record JASHUD010000115.1, on the reverse strand, counting down.
TTCGCTCGCGCCCCGACCCTTACCAAAAAGCTTTCGAGCCGCTGGCTGCCGGGCAGCGTATCGGTAAGCGTCAGCGTATGGCCGACTTCGGCCGCATCGCCGACTTCGATGATGAGCGCGTTGTTGGTCTGCCCCGTCCGCCCGCCGA
>JASHUD010000114.1 GCA_030040215.1 Methylovirgula sp. | reverse complement strand
GCCACCGCACCCGCCGAGGCGGCGCGCAATCTGGCAAGCGTGACGTGCGGGGTAAATTTGCGCGGCTCGGGCGGAATGCCGATACGGCGCATCAGCCGTTCCTGCTCGGCCTGCAACTCGACGAGCGGCACGGCGGGTTTCGCCTTGGCGATGATGGCGCGCGGCCGATCGCCGCCGAACGAGTCCAAACCGTCGAGCGTTACCGTGAAGGGCGGCCGCTTGATCTGCTCGAGCGCGCCCGAGACGTCGCGCGCCGTGGCATCGTCGATGTCGCCGATGAACCGCAAAGTCATGTGGTAATTTTCGCTGTCGATCCAGCGCGCGCCGGAAAGACCGCCGCGCAACGTCGCAAGATCCAGCGCAAGATCGGAGGGAATCTCAAGGCCCGTGAAGAGACGGGGCATGATCCCTCCTCGCATCGATCGCCAGTCCGCCGCGTCGGCGAATCAAGCTTCCACGACATTGTGGCCCGAAACTACCGCAACGCAAAATTCAACTTCCGTGCGGCATCGTAGTGAGGAACGTTTCGACGGCGGGCAGGATCCCCGCGACGATCGTCTTGACGCCTGCCGCGTTGGGATGCAACCCGTCGGCCAGAATGAGGTTAGGGTGGCCCGCGACGCTTTTCAGGAAGAACGGATAAAGCGGCGCGTGATATTTCGCCGCGAGTTCGGGGTAAATCCTGTCGAAAGCCGTTTGATATTCGGCGCCGAGGTTGGGCGAGGCCAGCATTCCGGCGATCAGAACTTTGATGTGGCGTGCCGCGAGAGCGGCGACGATTTGGTCGAGAACCGCATGGGTGTGGGCGGGATCGAGGCCTTGCAGCATATCGTTGGCGCCGAGTTCGAGAATGACGCCGTCGGTGCCGTCCGGCACGCTCCAATCGAGTCGGGCCAATCCGTCGGCGGCCGTATTGCCGGACACGCCGGCATTGACCACCCGCACGTCGTAGCCGGCGCGGCGCAAGGCCGCTTCGAGGACCACGGGAAACGCCGCGTCCTGCGGCAGTTCGTAACCCGCCGTAAGGCTATCGCCCAGGGCGACGAGCCTCAGCGTGCGCGCCGCGGCATCCTGGTTGAGCCCGAAAAGCGCCGGAATCGAAAGCGCAAGTGCGGCACAACTCCGCAGCGCGCGGTTTGCGACCTGCCGCAACAAGGCGCCGGCGCGGCGCCGGTCGGCGTGCAAGGACGAAACAATGGATGACGCGGCGATCATCTTGAAGGATGTCGATCTGAGCCTCGGCCGCGGCGCGGCGCGCGTGCACATCTTGAAGCAGATCTCGCTCACAATAAAGCGCGGCGCGGCGATCGGCCTCACGGGCCCGTCCGGTTCGGGAAAATCCACGCTGTTGATGGTGATGGCCGGCCTGGAACGGCCCAATGCCGGGCAAGTGGAAATCCACGGCACGGACCTCAACGCGCTGGACGAAGACGCGCTGGCGCGGTTTCGCGGTGCGCGCATCGGTATCGTCTTCCAATCCTTTCATCTGATCCCGACCATGACGGCGCTGGAGAACGTCGCCATTCCTCTGGAACTCGCCGGCACCAAGAAACCTTTCGCACGCGCCGCCGCCGAACTTGCCGCAGTCGGCCTCGAGGATCGGCTTCGCCATTACCCGGCCGAGCTTTCGGGCGGCGAACAGCAGCGGGTGGCGCTGTCGCGCGCCCTCGCTCCCGGGCCCGCGGTGCTGCTCGCCGACGAGCCGACCGGCAATCTTGACGAGGAGACGGGCCGCGACGTTGTCGATCTCCTCTTCGCGCTGAAACGCGCCCGCGGCACCACGTTGGTGCTTGTCACCCACGATCGCGCGCTCGCCGCCAAATGCGATGCGATCATCGGCTTGCGCTCGGGGCGGATCGAAACGCCGCGCTCCGAAGTCTCTGCGGCGCTTCTGCCGGGTGCCGAATGAGCTTCGCCATGCCGCGCTCGATCGGGTTGCCGCTGCGTCTGGCGCGGCGCGATTTCCGCGGCGGCATTGGCGGCTTTTGGGTTTTCCTCGCCTGTCTGGCGATCGGGCTCGCGGCGATTACCGGCGTCGGTTCGGTTTCGCGCTCGCTCGCCGAAGGGCTGCTGCAAGAAGGCCGCGTCATTCTCGGCGGCGACATTTCGTTCGAGCTCGTGCAACGCGAGGCAAACGCAACGGAGCTGCGTTTTCTCGCGGGGCGCGGCAAGCTATCGCAAATCGCGCTGATGCGCGCCATGGCGGTGCGCGACAACGGGCAAGCCGCGCTCGTTGAAGTCAAGGCGGTCGATGCCGCCTACCCCGTGCAGGGCCGCGTTGAACTCTTCCCGGCGCTGGCTCTCCAAGACGTGCTTGCCGAACGTGACGGCATCTACGGCGTTGCCGCCGATCCCACTTTCGCGGCGCGGCTCGATCTTCATCGAAACGATCGATTTAGCGTCGGGCGCCAGACGTTCGAGCTGCGCGCCGTGCTCGCCTCCGAGCCTGACAAGCTGGCGGGCGCCATCGGCTTCGGCCCGCGCGTTCTGATGTCGCAGGCGGCGCTGCGCGCCACACAACTTCTGCAGCCCGGCGCGCTCGTCAAATGGGTCTATCGCCTGTCGCTCGCGCCGGGCGAAAACGCAGATGCCGTCGGTGCGGCGGTCCGCGCCGCCTTTCCGTCCGGCGGCTTTGAAGTGCGCACCTGGAAAAACATCTCGCCGCAATTCTCCCGCGACCTCGACCGGTTCAGCCAATTTTTGACGCTGGTCGGGATGAGTTCGTTGCTCATCGGCGGGGTCGGCGTGGCGAATGCGGTAATGGGCTTCGTCGAGCGCAAGCGCGAGACGATTGCGATCTTGAAAGCGCTCGGCGCGCCGGGCGGCTTCGCGTTCCGGATGATGCTGGCTGAAGTCCTAAGTATGGCCGGCCTCGCCATGGCAGCCGGCATCGCCTTCGGCGTGGCGCTGCCGTTCCTGCTCGCGGCGGCGTTGGGCACGCTGCTGCCGTATCCGTTGGCGCCGATGATTTTCCCGCAGGAGATCGCCGCCGGCGTTCTCTATGGGTTTTTGACGACGCTGGTCTTCTCGCTCGTTCCGCTCGGCCGTGCGCATGATCTGCCGGTCTCGAGCTTGTTTCGCGACGAGATCGCGCCGGCTCCCGTTTGGCCGAGGCGCCGCTATCTTATCGCGCTGGTCGGCGCGGTGCTGGGGCTCATCTTTGCAGGCGTAGCGCTCGCGGCGGACCGGAAATTGGCGCTCATCTATGTCGCCGCCGCGCTCGGCGGCTTCATTCTACTGCGCGCCGCGGCGGCACTTCTCATGGCGGCGGCGCGCCGGTTTCCGCATCCGCGTCGCGTCGAACTGCGGCTTGCAATCGGCAATCTGCACCGCCCCGGCGCGCTTACTCCTTCTATCGTGCTTTCGCTGGGGCTCGGTCTCACGCTCATCGTGGCGCTCGCTCTGATCGACGGCAATCTGCACCGCATCCTCGAATCGCCGCGGAATGAGACGACGCCGAGTTATTATTTTTTAGGCGTTGCGCGTACGGAGCTCGACGCTTTCCGCAAATTCGTCGTGGCGCGCAAACCGGACGCGAAACTCGCGTTCGTGCCGATGCTGCGCGGCCGGTTCGTCGCCGTCAAAGGCCAGCCGGTCGCCAAGATCAAGGCTGATGACGATGTCGCTTGGGCGCTCGAAGGCGATCGCGGCATCACCTTCTCGGAATCCGCCCCTGCCGGGTCGAGCGTGATCGCCGGCAAATGGTGGAGTGCCGGTTACGCCGGGCCGCCGCTGGTCTCGCTGGAATCGCAGGTCGCGGGCGGGCTCGGTTTGAAGCCGGGCGACGAGGTCACCGTCAACGTGCTCGGCCGCAACATCACGACGCGGATCGCCAATCTGCGCAAGGTGGACTGGCGCAACCTCGGCCTCAACTTCGTGCTTGTTTATTCGCCCAACACATTCGCCGCGGCGCCCTATGGCGATCTTGTTACGCTCACCTATTCCGACCAAGGACACGGCGACCCGGCGCTGGTGCGCGACGTGGCCAAGGAATTTCCCAACGTCGTGAGCCTGCGGGTGAAGGATGCTCTCGACGCCGTCAAGGACATCGTCGACAAGCTTGCACTGGCCGTGCGCGGCTCGGCCGGAATCGCGCTTGTCGCCGCGGCCCTCGTTCTGGGCGGCGCGCTTGCCGCCGGGCAGCGGACGCGGCTTTACGACGTGATGATTTTGAAGACGCTCGGGGCGACGCGCCACCGGCTGCTTGCCGCCTTTCTCTGCGAATTCGGCTTGATCGGCCTTGCAACGGCCGTGTTTGGCGTCCTCGCGGGAGGCGCTGCGGCGCTTGCCGTGGTTTCGAGGGTGATGAAGCTCGAGTTCGTCTGGCTCTGGCCGCAGGCGCTTGCCGCGGCGGCGGGCGCGTTCGTCGCGGCGGTGCTGCTCGGATTGATCGGAACGTGGCGCGTTCTCGGGCAGAAACCCGCGCAATACTTACGAAATTTATAGGTTTGCCAGCGCCCGCCGCGATGCCGCCGCCCTTGTCGGCTTTGTCTCTATGAGCCATATTAGGCCCAACCTTCCGCCTGCGCCGAGCGCGGCGGCTGGAGGCGATCAAGCTTCCTAACCCTATGAGGACAACAATGTCCGACTTCGACCCCAATACGGCCCGCTGGGGGCAAGGCGTCCAAGCCGGCCGCGCCGAGATCGACCAAGGCCTGCGCTCCTATATGCTGGGCGTCTACAACAATATGGTCATCGGCTTGGCGATCACCGGGCTTGTCGCCTATGGCGCCATGATGCTGGCCACGACCACCAATCCGTCGCTGGCGGTCGCCCGTTTCGGCCAGATCTATCTCACATCGTTTGGCGAAGCGATTTACGTGAGCCCGCTGCGCTGGGTGGTGGTCTTTGCGCCGCTGCTTCTGGTTTTTGGTATTTCGTTCGGCATCAACCGTATGGCGGCGACAACGGCGCGCGCGCTGTTCTTCGTCTTTTCCGCGGCGATGGGCCTGTCGCTCTCGACCTTGGTGCTGGTCTATACCGGTGAATCGATTGCCCGCGCCTTCTTCATTACCGCCGCGGCCTTCGGGGCGCTAAGCCTCTACGGCTATACGACGCCGCGTTCGCTTTCCGCCATGGGTTCGTTCCTGATCATGGGACTTTTCGGCCTCATCATCGCGATGTTGGTCAATCTCTTCGTGCATAGTTCCGGATTCCAGTTCGCGCTGTCGATCCTCTCGGTGCTGATCTTCTCCGGTCTCACCGCTTACGACACGCAGTCGATCAAGGAAATGTATTTTGCATCCGACGGTTATGAAATCGCGGCCAAGAAATCGGTGAACGGGGCGCTGCGGCTCTATCTCGATTTCGTCAACATCTTCGTAGCGGTGTTGCAGCTCACCGGTTCGCGCAACGACTGACGATAAGCCCCGCTTGAGGCGGGGCTTTTTCGTCCGTGCGCGGCGGATCAGCTTGAAACGATCTTCAGATTCTTGTCGAGCACATTGATCACGCGCTTTAAGTCGTGACCACGCCGTAGAATCAGGCCGCTTGCCGCCACGACGCTGTAGGCGCCCTGCTTGGGCGTCCCTTTTGGCGTTTTCTCGATCCGGTAAAGGGGAAATTCGGTGCAACGCCGGTAAATCGAGAACACCGCCTTTTGAGCGGTGGCGGCGATCGCGTAGTCGCGCCACTCCCCGTCCGCGACCTTGCGGCCGTAAAGGCTGAGAATGTCGCGCAGTTCCCGGCGGTCGAACGAAACGGCGGCGGGATGGTAGGTTGCGCTTCGGCTCGCGACGAGCGAAACGACGCTCGCCGCGCTGCGATTTTCTTCCGTAAACTCCAGACCCATGCATTCCTCCCCCGCCATGATCGCGGAATCCGCCGGGGGCGGCAAGCTTTTCCGTATGCGGGCCAGCGTTAGCGGCGGGGCGGACGCGCTTTACATTTTTTCGTGTCAGGGACCATCTATTCCCGCAGAACGGCTTGAACGCGTTTGATTTTCCCGGCTGCAACGCGGATGTGGATGAAGCTTCGAATTCACAGTTTTGCCCTTTTGGGGCCCAGCGTGCGCCGCGAAACCGCGGGACGATTCACTCGTCGCCATCGGGCTTGGCACGGATCCTCTCGGACTCGTCAGCCCCCCAGCCCCCCGCGGGGGTCGCGGGCCAAAGCGCCGTCGAACTTGAATGCAGGCGACGATAGAGCCGGTTTGAAGCTTTGCTTCAACCGGCTCTTTTTATGACTGAGGTCTCTGCGTTGGCGGCCGGCGTCCGCCGCGATCGGAAAGGCGATCCCGGCTTGACTTGAATCCGCGGGGCGCCGAGGCGATATCTCGGATCGCCGAACGCGGCGCTTCGAGTGCAACGATTGGAGGAAGTCCGACATGGCGGCTGAGAGCCATGCATTTCAAGCCGACGTGGGCCGGCTTCTCGATCTGATGGTCCACTCGGTCTATTCCGAACGCGATATTTTCCTGCGTGAACTTGTGTCGA
>JASHUD010000113.1 GCA_030040215.1 Methylovirgula sp. | reverse complement strand
GAAGGACAAAGCATAGTCATTGTGCATCTCCCTTGCTCGATTCATTCGCCGGCTGGTGAGCGGCCATTGAGATGCGCGCAACAGCTCGAAGCGAGAAGCAGGACGATGCATAGCCTACCGACGCCTTGCCGGGGCGTTTGAAACAGTTAGTAACGTACGGAAGCGGGGAGCCGCATGGTTATCTTGCAGCGATTTTTCTAGAGCACCTTGCCCGGGTTGAGGATCCCCTGCGGATCGAGCGTCCGCTTCAGCGCCCGCATCACGTCAAGCGCGACCGGATCTTTGACGCGCGGCAGGAGGGCGCGTTTCATCCGTCCGATCCCGTGTTCGGCCGAAATCGAGCCTTGATGCTCGGCGACGATGCCATGCACGATGCCGTTGACCTCGTCCCAGCGCGCCAGGAAAGCGGCTTTGTCCGCGCCGGCCGGCTGCGAGACGTTGCAATGGATATTGCCGTCGCCGAGATGCCCGAAGGCGACGAGCCGCGCACCGGGAATGCGCGCGGTGAGCGCCCGCTCGATCTCTTCGAGAAACACCGGCACGTCGGCGACCGGAACCGACACGTCGTGTTTGATCGAGCCGCCTTCCTGCGCCTGCACGTCGGAAATCTGCGAACGAATGCGCCAGAAAAGCTCGCGTTCCTCAGGGTCGGCAGCGGCGTCTTCGATGATACCGCGGTCCTTGGCCGACTGAAGGAGCGCGCGTAGGCGCGCGTCGATGTCTTGGCTTTGTCCGGCGACTTCAAGGAGCACATAACACGGAGCGGGCGCGGGGAGGGGATCGCGAACCGCTTTGCCATGCGCGAGCACGAAATCGAGGGCGATGCGCGGGATGAGTTCGAAACTCTTCAACTCGTAATCGAGCGTGGCGCGGGTGAAATCGAGAAACCGCAGCGCCTCGCGCGGGCCGGCGAGCCCGACGAAAGCTGTGCCAACCGCATGCGGCCGCGGATAAAGCTTCAATACCGCCGCGGTGATGATTCCCAGCGTTCCTTCCGAGCCGATGAAGAGGTTCTTCAAATCGTAGCCGGTATTGTCTTTCTTGAGCTTGGAGAGATCCGACAGAATGCGGCCGTCGGCGAGCACGACTTCGAGTCCTAAAACGAGATCGCGCGCCGTGCCATAGGCGATGGCCGCCGTGCCTCCCGCGTTGGTCGCCAGATTGCCGCCGATCGTGCAGGCGGTCGCGGCGGGAAGCGAGAGCGGAAACAGCCGGTCGGCCCGCTCGGCTTCGGCACGCACGCGCGCGAGCGTCATGCCGGCTTCGACCGTCAGGGTATTCGAGGAAGGATCAATCTCGCGAAGCCTGTCCATGCGGCGCAGCGAAAGAACAATCTCGTCGCCGCGCTCGGACGGGGTCTGGCCGCCGACGAGGCCGGTGTTTCCGCCTTGCGGCACGATCTTGGTACTGGTTTCGGCGCAAAATGCGACCACCGCCGCGACTTCCGCCGTCGAGCCGGGTTTGACGATACAGAGCGCCCGGCCTTTGAAAAGGTCGCGCGGCTCGATGAGATAAGCGGCGCTGTCGGCCGGATCGACCAGCACGTTTGCGCCGCCGACGATGGCCGCAAGCCGCTCGGGAACGTCGATGAACGGCAATTTGTGAACCGCTTCGTTGGGAACCATCGATGCCTTCTATCCCGGATTATGCGCATGGGGCAGCGTGTGCCCCAGGTGCGGCGACGGCCGCGCGCTCGGCTTCCATGGCAAGAAGAATAGGACGATCTTCTTACCTATCCCTTGTTTCGATGGAAGACCCACGTAAAGCCGCCGTTCGCAATTTGGAAATCCTATTCCAGAGAGCGACTTAAATCGATCAATTTATGCACAGCGGCAGTGCCGATGGCGCCGTTCAACCGAGGAGCGGCCTTCGCGGCTCGGTTGATTCGCGCCGGAAAATCCCCACGCATTCGAGATGCGGCGAATGGCGGAACTGGTCGAAAGGAGTGACGGTTTGGAGCCGGTAGCCGCCGGCGACCAGCAGGGCCGCGTCGCGCGCCAAACTTTGCGGATTGCAGGAAACGGCGACGATGAGCGGAACGGCCGATTGGGCGAGCGCACGCGCCTGCGCCTCGGCACCGGCGCGCGGCGGATCGAAAAGGACGGCGTCGAAACGCTTAAGCTCCTCTTTGCCGAGCGGCCGGCGGAAAAGGTCGCGCTTGTCGATCGTGATCGGTCGCAAACCCATGGTGCTTCGGGCCGCTTTGCCGAGCGCGGCCAGCGCGGCTTCGTCGTTATCGACGGCGTGAACGGAGGCGCGCTCCGCCAGGCGCAGGCTGAACGTGCCTATTCCGGCGAAGAGATCGGCGATATGGCGGGCCTCCGCGCGAGCTTCGCAAACCTTGGCCGACAGCGCCGCTTCGCCCGCTTCCGTCGCCTGCAAAAAGGCGCCGGGCGGCGGCGCAACTTCGGCTTTGCCCATTTTTACGATGGGCGCGCGCCGCGCGACGACAACGAGACGATCGTTGGAAAGGCGCGCGAGATCGTGCGCCTCGGCGACCTTCATCAGGGCCTGCATTTCCACCGGACTGACCGGCCCATGACCTTTGACGTCGATATCGAGCCCGGACAGAGATGCCGTGACGGCGATGTCGAGCGGCTTTGCCGCGGCGTGCAACGCCGCGGCAACGGCATGCGCCGCGGCCAGCGCGCCCTCCATCTGCGGCGCTAGGATCGGACAGGAGTCGAGATCGATGAGTTCGTGGGCGCGGGCCCGCATGAAGCCGACGCGCAGTTTTCCGCCGTCGAACCGCGCATGGAAGGTGGCGCGCCGGCGCCCCTGCCCATGCGCATCGACGAGATTGGCGACCGCCGGCTCCAACCCGGCATGGCGCAGCGCTCCGATGAGGAGGCTGCGCTTCCAGTCGGCGTAAGGCTGAGGGGCAAACGCCTGGACCGCACAGCCGCCGCAGGCCCCGAAATGGACGCAGAAAGGCGCGATGCGTTCACGGCTCGGCGCGACGATTTCGATAAGCCTGCCGCGCGTGCCCTCGACATCGGCGAGGATCGAGTCGCCGGGCAGCGCATAAGGCACGTAGATCGAGCCGTCCGCGCCTGGCGCGATCCCTTCGCCGCGCTGGCCGAGGCGGGCGATCGAAAGATGCATGCGCATCAGCGTACGGCGCCGATCAGAAATTCGCGATTGCCGTCGGCTCCCAAGATCGGCGACAGGGTCAAGCCTACGATCTGCCAACCGGCGTCGCGCAGCAGCGCTTCGATTTGCACGCAAGCCTCCTTCTGCGCGGCGGCATCCTTGACGATGCCCTTGACGACATGCGCGGGACCGACCTCAAATTGCGGCTTGATGAGGGATACGAGCGTGGCCCGGGGCGCCGCCAAAGCCAAAATCGTCGGCAGAACCAGCCGCGATGAAATAAAGCTCACGTCGCAGGTGACGAAGCCCGGCGATTCGGCGAAATCGGCTCCCGTAAGGCGGCGCGCGTCTTTTCCTTCGTAGAGCACGATGCGCGGGTCGGCGGCGAGCCGCGCATGCAATTGCTTGTGGCCTACGTCGATCGCGTAGACTTTGGCCGCGCCACGCGCCAGCAGCACCTCGGTGAATCCGCCGGTCGAGGCGCCGACGTCTAGACAGATTGCCCCCTTCGGATGAAAGCCGAAGGCTTCGAGCCCGGCCGCGAGCTTCACGCCGCCGCGCGAAACCCAAGGGTAGGGCGCCGACGCTTCGATGTGCGCTGCGGCACCGATCGGCTCCGAGGGTTTGCGCAACGGCCTGCCATCGATGCGCACGAGTCCCGCGGCGATCGCCTGCTGCGCTTTGGCGCGGCTGTCGAAAAAACCGCGTTCGACGAGCATGAGATCGGCGCGTTGGCGCGAAGGCGGCGTTGCTGCGGACATGGAAGAAGTTTATCGCCCGCTGTTGCGCAAAGAAAGATCCGCGCGGTGCGCCGCCGCGCACGTCGACGCCCCCGACCACGGCGATCTTGGCGGTGTACGGCATCGGGTGGCTGATTTTAGGCGATTAGGACCTGCGCGGCGTCTTTGGCTCGGCCGAGCGTCTCGAGCACTTTTGCGACGATGCCTTTCGCATCGAGTCCGGCTTTCTCGTACATCTTCTCGGGCTTGTCGTGATCCATGAAGACGTCGGGCAGCACCATCGAGCGCAATTTCAGGCCGTGCGCGCGGCGCCCGTCGAGCAGGCCCTCTTCGAGGATGGCCTGCGTCACGAACGCGCCGAAGCCGCCGATCGAGCCTTCCTCGATGGTGATCAGGATCTCGTGATTGACGGCAAGCTGAAAGATGAGATCGAGGTCGAGCGGCTTGGCGAAGCGCGCATCCGCCACCGTCGTCGAGACGCCATAGGCGGCAAGATCTTCCGCCGCCTTCAGCGCCGCCGCGAGTCGGGTGCCGAGCGAAAGGATCGCGACTTTGCCGCCTTCGCGCACGATGCGGCCGCGGCCGATCGGCAGGATTTGGCCGCGTTCCGGCAATTCGATGCCGACCCCTTCGCCGCGCGGATAACGGAAGGCGATCGGCCCCTCGCTATAGGCGGCGGCCGTCGCCACCATATGGACGAGCTCGGCCTCGTTGGCGGCCGCCATGACCACGAAGCCCGGCAAAATGCCGAGATAGCAAACGTCGAACGAGCCGGCATGCGTCGCCCCGTCGGCGCCGACGAGGCCGGCGCGGTCGAGTGCAAAGCGCACCGGCAGATGCTGGATCGCAATATCGTGGACGACCTGGTCGTAGGCACGCTGCAGGAACGTCGAATAGATCGCGCAGAAAGGCTTGAACCCTTCCGTCGCGAGGCCGCCCGCGAAAGTCACTGCATGCTGCTCGGCGATGCCGACATCGAACGTGCGCTCCGGATATACCTTCTCGAAAAGATCGAGTCCGGTACCGGACGGCATGGCGGCTGTGATCGCGACGATCTTGTCATCGCGTTCCGCCTCCTTGATCAAAGCGTCGGCGAAAACCCGGGTGTAGCTTGGCGCATTGGCTTTGGGCTTGACCTGCGTGCCGGTCACCACGTCGAACATATTGACCGCGTGATGCTTGTCCTTGGCGGCCTCGGCCGGGCCGTAGCCCTTGCCTTTTTGGGTGACGACATGAACGAGGACCGGACCGCCCGGACGGTCGCGAACGTTCTTCAGCACCGGCAGAAGATGATCGATGTTATGGCCGTCGATCGGTCCGACATAATAGATGCCGAGTTCTTCGAACAGCGTTCCTCCGACCCAGAAATTGCGGGCGAATTCTTCCGTCTTGCGGGCCCGTTCATAGATGAACTTTGGCAGGTGCTTGCCGAGTTGCTTGGCGGTTTCGCGGACGCTCGCATAGGCGCCGCCCGAGACGAGGCGGGCGAGATAATTGGATAGCGCGCCGGACGGCGGCGCAATCGACATATCGTTGTCGTTCAGGATGATGATCAGCCGTGAATGCATCGCGCCGGTATTGTTCATCGCCTCATAGGCCATGCCCGCCGACATCGCGCCGTCGCCGATGACCGCAACCACGTTGGCCGGCTTTTCGGCGAGCGTGCTTGCGACCGCCATGCCGAGGCCGGCAGAGATTGAAGTCGAGGAATGCGCCGCCCCGAACGGGTCGTATTCGCTTTCGGTGCGTTTGGTGAAGCCGGAAAGGCCGCCTCCCTTGCGCAAGGTGCGGATGCGGTCGCGTCGACCCGTCAGGATCTTGTGCGGATAGGACTGATGCCCGACGTCCCAGATCAACCGGTCGCGCGGCGTATCGAAGACGTAATGCAGCGCCACGGTAAGCTCGATGACGCCAAGCCCGGCGCCGAGATGCCCGCCCGTCACGGAGACAGCATCGATCGTCTCATGCCGCAGTTCCGCCGCGACTTGCGCAAGATCGCTCTCGGCAAGCCGGCGCAGATCTGCCGGAGTGTGAATCGTATCGAGGAGGGGGGTCTTCGAAGTCGTCGTCACAGGCGCCTCATGGTTGAGGATCAACTTGATCTTAGCTGATGAAACTTCTGAACTATATGGGAAGGTTAAGGCTACAATTCACCTCAAGCGGCGTCGCTTACCCTCTCAATATCCGGGATTGGAGGATGCGGCAACGCAAGGAAGTGGTTCAGATCATGCCGGATCTCCGGTTTTCGAGGCTTCTTGGAGGCTTGTGTCTTTTCGGTTACTGGGATCCAAGCAGGTTTTCGGGCAAATCGGCCGACGCGGCGCCTTTCTGGCGCTGCGGCTTAGCCTTGAACCTTTAGAGATTGCCGAAGTTCCCAATTTTTAGCCAAGATCCAGCCGGACGGCCAGATCGAACGGCCGCGCTCGACGTGCCATCGCCGCTTTGGGAGCCACGCATGAACTTGCCGACCGAGTCAGGATCCGTCGCCGAACTGCCGGACAAGATCGGCACCTGCGTCGATCGGTTGCGGCATCGCTGGGGCTGGTTTGTCGCTTTTGGGACACTGACGATCCTGTTGGGCGTTGCGGCGCTGCTATTGATCGTCTCGGCGACGATCGCTTCGGTCTACACGATCGCCATCTTCCTGATCCTTGCCGGCGGCGTCGAAGTGAGCATCGGCATAACGTCGCGTTCGTGGGGGCGTTCCTTCCTCTGGATCGTTGGCGGTCTCGCCTATATCGTGGTCGGCGCCTTCGCGCTTGCCAAGCCGCTGGTCGCCGCTGCGCTGTTCACGCTGCTGCTCGGGGCGGCCATTCTGGCGACCGGCGTCATCCGCATCTACACCGCGACCCATCTCGGCAAAGGCGGCTCGGTTCTGTTCGCCGGGATCGTCACGGCGCTTGTCGGATTCGTCATTCTCTTCGGCTGGCCGGCGAACAGTTTCATTATCCTCGGTCTGCTGCTCAGCTTCGATCTTCTCGTTTGGGGTGCGAGCTGGCTCATTCTCGGCTTGCGGATGCGCACCCACCAAACGCGGATTTCGGAATAGAACCGATCTTAGCGGATTGCGCTCTAAACCTTCCGTTCTAAGCTTAGGGATGGGGCACGCCAGGCTTCGCCCGCATCCGAAATCCGTCAGCCAGGAAATGCACATGGCGAAATGGGTCTATACATTCGGCGACGGAAAGGCCGAAGGCAGCCGCGATCTGCGGGCTTTGCTTGGCGGCAAGGGGGCGAACCTGGCGGAAATGGCCAATCTCGGTCTGCCGGTGCCGCCCGGTTTCACGATCACGACGGAAGTCTGCGCATATTTCTACGCGAACGGCAGCCGTCACCCTGACATGCTTGCCGCGCAGGTCAAAGCCGCGCTCGATCACGTCGGCGCGCTCGTCGGGCGTCGCTTTGGCGATGCCGAGCGGCCGCTGCTCGTCTCGGTGCGTTCGGGCTCGCAAGCCTCGATGCCCGGCATGATGGATACGGTCTTGAACCTCGGCCTCAACAACGCGACGGTCGAAGGCCTCGCCCAGGCCGCGGGCGACCGGCGCTTTGCCTACGATTCCTACCGCCGTTTCATCCAGATGTATTCGGACGTCGTGCTCGGCGTGCCGCACCATCACTTTGAGGAGATCCTCGAGAGTTTCAAGGAAGAACGCGGCTTTTCTCTCGATACGGAACTTTCTGCTGAAGATTGGCAGAAGCTGATCGGTGCATTTCAAGCAAAGATATTGGCGGTGCACGGCAACCCGTTTCCGCAGGCTCCCGAAGAACAGCTTTGGGGCGCGATCGGCGCCGTCTTCGGCTCGTGGATGAATCCGCGCGCCAAGATCTACCGGCAGCTCCACAACATTCCGGAGAGTTGGGGAACCGCGGTCACCGTGCAGGCGATGGTGTTCGGCAACATGGGCGAGACCTCGGCGACCGGCGTCGCCTTCACCCGCAATCCCTCGACCGGCGCCAAGGAACTTTTCGGCGAGTTTATGATCAACGCGCAAGGCGAGGACGTCGTCGCCGGATTGCGGACGCCGCAGCCTTTGACGGAAGAGGCGCGGCACGCCGCCGGCACGGACGGGGTTTCGATGCAGACGGCGCTCCCGGATGTGTTCGCCGAATTTCAGCGCGTCGCCGAGCGGCTCGAACGTCATTACCGCGACATGCAGGACGTCGAATTCACGGTCGAGCGCGGCAAGCTTTGGATGCTGCAGACCCGCAGCGGCAAGCGCACCGCCCGGGCGGCGCTGCGCATTGCCGTCGAGATGGCGCAGGCGCGCCTCATCAGCGAGGAAGAAGCGGTCTTGCGCATCGAACCGGCCTCGCTCGAACAATTGCTGCATCCGACGATCCACTCGGGCGCGGCGCGCAATGTCATCGCCACCGGACTGCCGGCCTCGCCGGGCGCGGCATGCGGCGAGATCGTTTTCGACGCCGAGGAAGCCGAACAGCTGAAAGGCACCGGCCGTAAAGTCATTCTCGTTCGCGTCGAGACCAGTCCCGAAGACATCAACGGCATGCATGCGGCGGAAGGCATTCTGACGACGCGCGGCGGAATGACGTCGCACGCCGCGGTCGTGGCGCGCGGCATGGGCAAACCCTGCGTCACCGGCGCGGGTTCGATCCGCGTCGACTTTGGCAACGAGACGATGAGCACCGCCGGTACGACCTTGAAAAAGGGCGATCTCCTCACGCTCGACGGCACGACGGGGCAGGTGATCGCCGGTCGAGTCGAAATGCAGCAGCCGGAAATGTCGGGCGATTTCGCCACCATCATGGAATGGGCGGACAAGCGCCGCCGCATGCAGGTTCGCGCCAATGCCGAGACCGCGGCCGACGCGCAGGCGGCGCGCCGCTTCGGCGCCGAAGGCATCGGCCTCTGCCGCACGGAGCATATGTTCTTCGAGGCAAACCGCATCCGCGCGCTGCGCGAAATGATCCTCGCCACGGACGAAGCGGGACGGCGCGCCGCGCTCGCCAAGCTTTTGCCGATCCAGCGCGGCGACTTCGCAACGCTCTTCGAGATCATGGCCGGCCTGCCCGTGACGATCCGCCTCTTCGATCCGCCGCTGCATGAGTTCCTGCCCAAGCGACCGGCCGAGGTCGCCGAGGTCGCCGCGGCCATGGGCGTGTCCACAGACAAGCTCGAGCGACGCGCCGCCGAGCTGCACGAATCGAACCCGATGCTCGGTTTCCGCGGCTGCCGGCTTGCCATCGCCTTTCCGGAAATTGCCCAGATGCAGGCGCGCGCCATCTTCGAAGGCGCGCTCGAAGCGAAACGCAAGACGGGGGGTTTACCGGCTCCCGAGATCATGGTGCCGCTGGTCATCACCAAGCCGGAATTCGATCTTGTGAAAGCGGAAATCGATGCCACAGCGCGCGCCGTCGCAGCCGAACGGGGCGAAGAGGTCCGCTACAGCGTCGGAACCATGATCGAACTGCCGCGCGCCTGCCTCGTCGCCGCGGAGATCGCCGCGACCGCCGAATTCTTCTCGTTCGGCACTAACGACCTAACCCAGACCGCGCTGGGTATTTCGCGGGATGACGCGGGCTCTTTCCTCGGCGCCTACGAGCAGCGCCATCTTCTGCCTATCGATCCTTTCGTCAGCATCGATCAGCAGGGAGTGGGCGAACTCGTCGAAATGGCGGTGGCGCGCGGCCGCGCGGCGCGTCCCGACCTCAAGCTCGGGATCTGCGGGGAACACGGAGGCGATCCGACTTCCATCGCCTTTTTCGAAAAAATTGGCCTCAACTACATATCCTGCTCGCCGTTTCGCGTGCCGATCGCGCGGCTCGCGGCGGCGCAGGCGGCGCTCGGCAAGGTGGCGGCGCAGGAATCCTGATCTCCCGGCTTGCCCCATTCTGAAACTTGCCGCGCGGATCCCCCTAAACGGCTCTTCAAGCTTAAACGCAGATAACCAAGATCGGGCGGATTTGAGCGAGTGGGCGTGACAAAAAGGCCACGCCGCCGCCCGTGAGGGTGCGGCGCGCGTATGGGTCTTCTGAAGATTTCCTGGGCAATGGGCGTCGTAGCGCCTTGGTGCCTTGGCGTGGGGTTGGTCGTATCGATTCCGGCCGATGCCGGCCAGGATGCGAGAATCGAAGCGTCGCTCGCTCCGGCGAGTCTTGGCGCCATCGTTGC
>JASHUD010000112.1 GCA_030040215.1 Methylovirgula sp. | reverse complement strand
CAGGCGATCCGCTTTGAACGGCTTCTCGATGAAATCGTAGGCGCCCATCTTGATCGCCGAGACGGCGGTCTCGATGTTGCCGTGACCGGAGATCATCACCACGGGCAGGCTCGGATGCGCGTCCTTGATCACCTGGAGAAGCTGTAATCCGTCGAGATGCGAGCCTTGTAGCCAAATGTCGAGAAAGGCGAGATGCGGGCGGCGCGCCTCGATCGCGGTAAGCGCCTCGTCGGCATTCTTGGCGGTACGGGTGCCGTGACCTTCGTCGGACAAAATGCCCGAAACGATATCGCGGATATCGGCTTCATCGTCGACGATCAAAATATCGCTTGCCATCTATCGTTCACGCTCTTTCACTTGATGCACTCACTTGGCGCTCATGTTCGCCGCGAGTTCTTCTCGAGAACCGCCGGTTTCACGTTGCCCATTGTCGCCCCGAGGAAAATAAAGCCGCACGCAGGCGCCCCGCCCTTCCGTCGAGTCGAGGAGTTCGAGGCCGCCGCCATGATCCTCGAGGACCTTGGCGACGATGGCGAGACCGAGACCGGTGCCTTCGGCGCGCGTCGTCATGTAGGGTTCAAGCAACCGGTTCCTGTGTTCGCTCGGAAATCCCTTGCCGTTGTCGGCGACGAAAATCTCGACAAGTCCATCGGCCGTTACGTCGAGCGATAGCCTGATCTTGCCTTTGATGGGCTCGATCTCCGCCTGCGCGGCGATTCCCTCGGTCGCGTTTTTCACGATGTTGGTGACCGCTTGCGATAGCAGACGGCGATCGAAATTGGCCATGACCTGCCCTTCCGGCAGCCGGTCCTCAAATTCTATATCCGGATGGCCGACACGCATCAGGAAGATCACGCGGCGCACGCAATCCGTCAGGTCGTCAGGCGTCAGCCGCGCCCGCGGCATGCGCGCAAAGGCGGAGAATTCGTCGACCATGCGCTTGATGTCCTCGACTTGGCGCACGATCGTGTCGGTGCATTGGTCGAAGACGTCGCGATCGTCCTGAATGAGGCGGCCGTATTTGCGCTTCAGCCGCTCGGCCGAAAGCTGGATCGGCGTCAAAGGATTCTTGATCTCATGGGCGATGCGTCGTGCCACGTCGGCCCAGGCCGCCGTTCGTTGCGCGGCGACGAGATCGGTAATGTCGTCAAGCGTTACGACGTAACTCTTCTCGGCGCGGCCGCCCGGTTCGGTGGTCACGAACATGTTGAAAATCCGGTCGCGCCCCGCCCGGCTCACCGCGATCTGGCCGCGCGCCAAGCGCCCGTTGCTGGCGCGCGCCTCGGTAAGTACCGGTACGACTTCGGGCAAGACCTTCTCGATCGATTGCCCGACCGCGCCGGCGTGCTCGCCGTGCGGAATCAGCCGTTCCGCCGAGGGATTGACCACCGTAATCTGGCCCTGCGGCCCGACGCCGATGACCGCGACCGGCACGCCGGAGAGCACCGCTTCGGTAAACAGACGCCGTTCGTCGATGAGATTGCTCGCCGCGATCAGCCGGCTTTGCTGCATGCTCAGCTCGGAGGTCATCTTGTTGAAGGTTTCGCCGAGATGGGCGAGATCGCCTTCGGAGCGATTGACCGCGACTTGCACGTGAAGATTGCCGGAAGCGACCTCGTCGGCGGCGGCGATCAGCCGCCGGATCGGCGCGACCAAGCCGTTGGCGAAGGAAAGTCCGACCCACGTCGCCGAAAGCAGCATGACGAAGGCGACGAGCACGTACATCGTAGCAAAGGCGATCTGAATATTCTCGCGGTGGCTATCGAAGGAATCGAAGAGGGCTACGAAACGCGCCGCCTGGCGTGGAAACTCGACGCTGAACGGTTCGATCGGCCGGGCGACATACAGAAACAAATTGTCGAAGGCGTTGAGCTTGCGCAAAGCGACGAAGGTATGGCCTTCATCGAGCACCATACAGAGCGGTTGGTTGCTTTTGGCGTCCTGAAAATCGTTCGGTTCGGGATGTACGATCGTCGTTCCAACCGTCGCTCCGGTATCGACTTTGTCTTCGACGGCGCCGTTGGGGTGCATGATCGCCGCGGCGCTGAAATTCAGCGCTTTCACCCGTTGCGTGAAGAACTCGTGGAAAAACTGCTTGTCGGTGGTGAACAGAGCCTGGCCGCGGTCGAGGTCGGAAGCGGTGAGTTCCGCCTCCTGCAGAAGCGTGCTGCACTGGTCTTCCCGGAAGATGCGCGCCGCTTCGACGGTCTGCAGCAGGTAGCTGCGCACGTCCTGCAGGAAGACCGGATTGAGGCTGCGATCGAGAATCGCCGAACCGACGACGGCCATCAGGATCGCCGGTACGATGGCGACGATCGAGAACAGCCCGACGATGCGGATATGCAGCCGCGCGCCCGCGACCTGAGCGCGACGAGCGGCGATGAGGCTCCAGGCTTCGGCGATGACGAAGCCGAACAACGTCAAAATGCACAGCACATTGACGAAGAACAGCACGAAAACGACGATATCGGTCGGCGCGATCGGCGTGTAGCCGGCGAAGATCAGAAAGCTGGTGATCGCCGTAGCGATGGCGAAGACGACGGCGGCGAGCCCCAGCCTCGTCAAAAGCCGCGGCCGCCTACGCGCCGCAGTCGGATCGGGTACGGTTTCGCTCATCCGGCTCGGCACCTGGAGACGCGGTTGTGGACCGCCGCAAGAGACCGGATTGCGCCCGACTATCGCCCGGCGGGCGACGGGCTTCCGGGAGTTGCTAAAAAACCACGCTGTTGCGGAATTGCGACATTTCCGGGGCGGATCACCGGGGCAGACGCATCAGCCGGATGTCGAGGTCTTTGACTTTCTTGCGCAACGTGTTGCGGTTGAGGCCGAGCAGTTCCGCCGCTTTGATCTGATTGCCGCGGGTCACGGCGAGCACCGCCGAGATCAGCGGATATTCCAGTTCGCGCAAGACGCGATGGTAGATGCCCGGCGGCGGCAGACTTTCTCCATAGGTCCGGAAGAGTTCGTTGAGGTGGCGTTCGACGGCAAGCGCCAGCGTCTCGGGGCGTTCCGGATCCTTGCGGTCTTCGCCGAGCGGCCGTTGCGCATAGGTTGAAAGGAACGGCGAGGAATCGGCGGAGAGCTCGGCGTCCACCAGCTGTTCCGAAATCGTCTCCTGCGGATAAAGGGCCGCCAGGCGGCGCACGAGATTCTCAAGCTCGCGGATGTTGCCCGGCCATCGGTGCCGTTTCAGCCGTTCGAGCGCCGCCGGTTCGATATGTTTCAGCGGCAGGCCCTCGGCCGCGGCGAGCGCGAAGAAATGGTGCACGAGGTCGGGAACGTCTTCCGCCCGCTCGCGCAACGGCGGCAGGCGCAGCGGCACGACGTTGAGGCGGAAGAACAGGTCCTCGCGGAAGAGTCCCTGATGAATGAGATTGCGCAGATCCTTGTTGCTCGCGGCAATAATCCGGACATTGGTCTTGATCGGCGTGCGGCCGCCGACCGTCGTATACTCGCCCTCCTGAAGGACGCGCAGCAGCCGGGTTTGCGCTTCCATCGGCATGTCGCCGATCTCGTCAAGGAAGAGCGTACCGCCTTCCGCCTGCTCGAAACGGCCGGCCGATCTTTGGTTGGCGCCGGTGAACGCCCCCTTTTCGTGCCCGAACAACTCGCTCTCGATGAGATCGCGAGGGATCGCCGCCATGTTGATGGCGACGAACGGGCCTGCTTTGCGCTTGCCGTAATCGTGCAGGGCGCGCGCGACGAGCTCCTTGCCGGTCCCCGACTCGCCGGTGATCATCACCGTGAGGTCGGTCTGCATGAGGCGGGCCAGGACTCGGTAGATCTCCTGCATGGCGGGGGAGCGGCCGACAACCGGCATGCCTTCGAGATCGGTGGGCGCCGAAGGTTTGGCGCGGCCCTTGGGCTCGCTCAGGGCGCGCCCGACGATGGCAACAAGCTCGCGCAGGTCGAACGGCTTCGGCAGATAATCGTAAGCTCCGCGTTCCGAGGCCTTGATTGCCGTCATGAACGTGTTTTGCGCGCTCATGACGATGATCGGCAACTCCGGCCGCAGTTTCTTCATCCGCGGCAACAGCTCGAACGCATTATCGTCCGGCATGACGACATCGGTGATCACCAGGTCGCCTTCGCCGGCTTGCACCCAGCGCCAAAGCGTTGCGGCGGTGCCGGTCGTGCGCACCTCATAGCCGACGCGCGACAGGGCCTGGCTCAGGACCGTCCGTATCGCCGCGTCATCATCGGCTACGAGGATGTTTCCTCCCATCGCCAACACTCCCGAGCGTCCTTTGCCTGCGCCGCCCTATTTTAGCTTGAAGCTACGGCCGTCGCGCAGCGCATACATCGGCATCAGGACTCTGAAGATCGTCCGCCGCGGCTGTGATTCGCATTCGATGGTTCCGCCGTGATCGCCGATGATCTTGGCCACTAGTGCAAGTCCGAGGCCATTTCCCGTCGCCTTGGTCGTCACAAAAGGCTCGAAGAGATGCGGGCGGATCTCGGGCGGAACGCCCGGACCGTTGTCGCGAACGCCGAACTGCAGCGGCAGGCTCACGGCTGTATCGGACGTCGAAAGTTTGAGCCGAACGCCGGGACGGAACGCCGTCGAGAGTTCGATTTCGCCGTCAACGCGCTCGCCAATCGCCTCTGCGGCGTTTTTCACGAGATTCAAAAATATCTGGATGAGCTGATCGCGGTTGCCCAGCACCGGGGGCAGCGACGGATCATAACTCTCGGTGATGCGGATATTGCGCGCAAATCCCGCCTGCGCGATGCGTTTGACGTGGTCGAGCACGGTATGAATGTTGACGCTCTCGCGCTCCAGCGGACGATTGTCGGAAAACGCGTCCATCCGATCGACCAGTTTGACGATCCGGTCGGTTTCCTCGCAGATCAGCCGGGTCAAAGCGCGATCGCCGTCGCTAATTTCCGCTTCCAATAATTGTGCGGCGCCGCGAATCCCCGACAGCGGGTTTTTGATTTCATGGCCGAGCATGGCCGCCATGGCCGAAACCGAGCGCGCCGCGCCGCGATGGTTCAGCTGACGATCCATTTTCTCCGCCATGGCGCGCTCTTGCAGCATGACGACCACGCCTTCCCCCGCGTCGGTAAGCGGCATCACGAAGAGGTCGACCATTTTCTCCGTACCCAGCCGCGGTATCCCGAGGTCGACCCGGTATTCGATGATCGCCGCGCCGGTCGCCTTCACCTGATCGACGAGCGACAGCAGCACCGAATCGTAGGGCAACAAATTGGCCAGCGTCTGCTGCAGCAGGATCGAGCGGCTGACGCCGAAGAAGATTTCGGCGGCCACGTTGGCTTCGATCACGAATCCGTCGACGGCCAGCGCCAGCACCGGATGCGGCAGCGCATTGAGGATCTTCAATGCGCCGCCGCCGAATTCCGCGCTTCCCGCTCTGCGCGCTTCAACCTGGGCGGAGCCGTTGGTCGAGGAATCGGTCGCGCTCATGCCGCCGCCCTTTCGGCTACAAACAGATTCGAGAGAATGGACTCGACCTCGGCCGGGCTCTCGCTCGTAACGAGCCGGGTACGCAACGCTGCCGTGTCGGCGCGGCGCGACTGCATCGCGTAAGCGGAGAGATGTTTGCGGGCATGGCGCAGCCCTTGTTCTTTGCCGAACAGAGAAAGCAACGTCCGATAATGTTCGAGCGCCGCCGCGCAGCGCTCAGCCGCGTTCGGCGCTGGAGCCGGCGTCTTAGCGAGATGCCGCGCCACTTCGCCGACCAGCCACGGGCGGCCGACGGCGGCGCGGCCGATCATCACCGCATCGGCGCCCGAAGCCGCAAGCATCATGCTCGCATCTGCGTCGCTCGTGCAGTCGCCGTTGGCGACGAGCGGCAGCACGGTCGCCTCTCTGACCTTGCGGATCGCCGCCCAATCGGCTTTGCCGGCGAAAAATTGGCAGCGCGTGCGGCCATGCACGGTCAGCATGGCAATGCCCTCGGCCTCGGCGCGGCGCGCGAGTTCCGGTGCATTCAGCCCCGCCCCGTCCCACCCAAGCCGCATCTTGAGCGACACCGGAACCTTCACGGCCGCCAAGACGGCGCGGATGAGAGCGATCGCCAGATCGAGATCGCGCATGAGCGCCGACCCCGCCGCTCCGCCGGTGACGCGCTTTGCCGGACAGCCCATGTTGATGTCGATCATTGCGGCGCCAGCGGCCTCGCCGAGCCGCGCCGCCTCGGCCAGCGGTTCAGGACGGCAGCCGGCGATCTGAACCACGTGAAGATCGAGCCCCGCCCCCTCGGCGCGCACCGCGGTCTCACGATTGCCGCCCGCATAGAATTCGCTGTCGAGCATCTCCGTTACCGTCAATGCCGCGCCGAACCGTTGCGCCAAACGGCGCATGCCAAGATCCGTCAACCCCGCCATAGGCGCGAGAAAAGCCCGCCCCTTGAGCCGCAATGGACCCACCGACAGACCCTCGCTGCCTAGAAATTCATCACGCTGGCTCATGCTTACATCATAATCATTTTGTGCAATGCCACAACAGGGACATTGTCGTACCAAGGCAGCGTTTCAGCTAGAATTTGACGTGGGTGCCAAAAAACGGGAGGACAGCCCAAAAGGGATCCCCCAGAGGCATGAGCAAAACCACGGACTTTGCCATTTTGGTGGTTGCCGCCGGGCGCGGTTCACGCGCCGGACCTGGAGTTCCGAAACAATATCGGCCACTTGCCGGCAAGCCGCTCATCGCCTGGACTTTATCCACACTTTTGAAGGCAGCGCCGACGGCGCGCCTCAAGGCAGCGATTCATCGCGACGATCTAACTGCCTACGAACGGGCTGTTGCCGATCTGGAGACGGCGGATCTTGAGCGCCTTTTGCCGCCCGCCTTCGGCGGCGAACTGCGCCAAGACAGCGTCCGCCTCGGGCTCGAGGCGCTGGCGCAAGAAGATCCGCCGGGCATCGTGCTGATCCACGACGGCGCCCGGCCGTTTGTCAGCGCCGAACTTTTGGCGCGCGCCCATGACGCGGCGTCGCGGCATGGCGCAGCCGTTCCCGGTCTTCCGCTCACCGATACGGTCAAGCAAGTCGACGCAACGACGCGCATCATTGCGACGCCGCGGCGTGAAACCTTGCGCAGCGTCCAGACTCCGCAGGCCTTCGCCTTCGATCTCATCCTCGCGGCGCATCGCAAAGCCGCGCAAGCGGGGCAAACCGGCTTGACGGACGACGCGGCGATCGCCGAATGGGCGGGACATGCGGTCTATGTCTTCGAGGGCGAGCGCGAAAATATGAAGATCACCGACACGCAAGATTTTGCGCGCGCCGAGGCAAGACTTCTGCGTGAACTGCCCGACGTGCGCACCGGCCAGGGTTTCGATATCCACGCCCTTGGCCCCGGCGATCACGTCTGGATCGGCGGCGTGAAGATCCCGCACGATCATTCGTTGGTCGGCCATTCGGATGCCGACGTCCTGCTGCATGCGATCACCGATGCGGTCCTCGGCGCCCTCGGCGACGGCGATATCGGCAGCCATTTCCCGCCTTCCGATCCGCAGTGGCGGGGCGCCGCTTCCTCGATCTTTCTCACCGCGGCGCTCGGGAAGCTGCGCGCGCGTGGCGGCATGCTCGCGCATGTCGATGCGATGCTGATCGGCGAGCGGCCGAAGATCGGTCCCTATCGCGACGCGATCCGCGCCAGCGTCGCCAAGATCGCTGGGGTTTCCGAAACGCGCGTGGCGGTGAAAGCCACTACTTCGGAACGTCTCGGCTCGCTCGGCCGCGAAGAAGGGATCGCGGCGCTGGCGATCGCGACGGTGCGCCTGCCGACCGGGGACTAGGGTTCGATCTTCTTGGCGACGCTCGCCTCGGCAAAGGTCGCCATGCCGCGATGGCAGGCCAACGCCGCTTTGACGAGGCCGGCCGCAAGCGCCGCGCCGCTCGCTTCCCCAAGCCGCATGCCAAAATCGATGAGCGGCCGCTTGCCAAGCCGAAGCAGAACCTCGGCATGCGCGCCTTCGGCCGCGACATGGCCGGCAAGGCAATG
>JASHUD010000016.1 GCA_030040215.1 Methylovirgula sp. | reverse complement strand
CCCGAGCCGTCGTCGGTGTCGCCGATATACATGCCGGGCCGCTTGCGCACGGCATCGAGCCCGCGAAGAATTTTGATCGAATCGGCGCCGTAAGAATCCTGCTCCGGAACCAGCACGTCGCGTCCGTTATCGGGCGTGGAATCCGACCTGGCGGGGACACCTTGAGCCATCGAGCGCGAACTTTCTCTTGCTGGAATTGTGGGTAGAAACAGGCCTTCACGGCCCCACCGAATATATAGTCCAAATCCACGCCAAATGCATGGTTTTAGGCGGGGTTTTCCGCAGTTCCGGGCGACTATTTTCGCCCTAATCCTTCCCCTTCATGGGAAGGTGACGGCGCGGCGCCGCGGCGCTGTCGGATGGGGGCAAGTTACACACCTACCCGGCCGCTCACCGCGGCCACACCCTTCCCTTGCGGGGAGAAATTTGCTTAGGCGACCTTCGCCCTGCCCTTGCCGGCCTTGGCTTCAGCGCCCAGCGTCAAGCCGTGCGGGCCCACCCCGATGACCACGGTCGCGCCGTCGTGGATCTCGCCCGCCAGGATCTTCTCGGCGAGCGGATCCTGCAGGGCCTTTTGGACGACCCGCCGCAGCGGCCGCGCGCCATAGGCCGGATCGTAGCCTTTGTCGGCCAGCCAGGCGCGGGCTTCGGGCGTGAGATCGAGGACAATCTTGCGGTCTTCAAGCAGATGTTGAATCCGCCGGATCTGGATATCGACAATCGCCGCCATATCCTGCCGCCGCAACCGGTGAAACAGGATGATCTCGTCGATCCGGTTCAGGAACTCAGGGCGGAAATGCGCGCGCACGATCTGCATCACTTCCGCATGCACGGCTGAGGAATCTTCTCCCTCCTTCTGCATCACCAGAAGTTCGGCGCCCAGATTCGACGTCATGATGATGAGGACGTTGCGGAAATCGACCGTGCGGCCCTGCCCGTCCGTGAGACGGCCGTCGTCAAGCACCTGAAGCAGGATGTTGAAGACGTCAGGGTGTGCCTTCTCGATCTCGTCGAAGAGAACGACCTGATAGGGCCTGCGGCGCACCGCTTCGGTCAGCGCCCCGCCCTCTTCGTAGCCGACATAGCCGGGCGGCGCGCCGATGAGCCGTGCCACCGAGTGCTTCTCCATGTATTCGGACATGTCGATGCGCACCATCGCCGTCTCGTCGTCGAAGAGAAAACCGGCCAACGCTTTGGTGAGCTCGGTCTTGCCGACACCGGTCGGCCCAAGGAACATGAACGAGCCGATCGGCCGGTTCGGGTCCTGCAAACCGGCGCGGGCGCGGCGCACCGCGGTGGAGACGGCGGCGACCGCCTCGGCCTGGCCGACGACGCGTTTGGAGAGTTCCTCTTCCATGCGCAGCAACTTGCCGCGCTCGCCTTCGAGCATTTTATCGACGGGAATGCCCGTCCAACGCGAGACGATCTGGGCGACGTGGTCGGCGGTGACCGCCTCGTCAACGAGCACGTCGCCGCGCTTACCTTCGGTCTCGGCGAGTTTCTTTTCGAGATTCGGGATCACGCTGTAAGTGAGTTCACCGGCCCGCTGGTATTCGCCGCGGCGCTGCGCCTGAACAAGCTCATTGCGCGCCGCCTCGAGCTGCTCCTTGAGCTTCTGCGCCGTTCCGAGCTTGTCCTTCTCGGCCCGCCAGCGTGCCGTCAACGCAGCGGATTTCTCCTCGGCCTCCGCCAGTTCCGCCTCGAGCTTGCGCAACCGCTCCTTCGAAGCCGGATCGCTTTCCTTTTTCAAGGCTTCCTGTTCGATGCGCAATTGCACGATGCGCCGATCGATCTCGTCCAGTTCCTCCGGCTTCGAATCGACCTGCATGCGCAGCCGCGAGGCCGCCTCGTCGATGAGGTCGATCGCCTTGTCCGGCAGGAACCGGTCGGTAATATAGCGGTTCGACAGCGTAGCGGCGGCTACGATCGCCGAGTCGGTAATGCGCACGCCATGATGCAACTCGTATTTTTCCTTGAGGCCGCGCAGGATCGAGATCGTGTCTTCGACCGTCGGTTCGGAAACGAAGACCGGCTGGAAACGCCGCGCAAGCGCCGCGTCTTTTTCGATATGCTTGCGATATTCGTCGAGCGTGGTTGCGCCGATGCAATGCAGTTCGCCGCGCGCCAGAGCGGGCTTCAACAAGTTCGATGCATCCATCGCCCCGTCCGCCCGGCCGGCGCCGATCAAAGTGTGCAGTTCGTCGATGAACAGGATGATCCGGCCTTCGGCGGCGGTGATCTCGTTCAAAATCGCCTTCAACCGTTCTTCGAACTCGCCGCGATATTTGGCGCCGGCGACGATCGCGCCGAGATCGAGGGCCAGCAGGCTCTTGTCGCGCAGGCTTTCGGGCACATCGCCGTTGACGATGCGCAACGCCAGACCTTCGACGATGGCGGTCTTGCCGACGCCCGGCTCGCCGATCAGCACCGGATTGTTCTTGGTCCGCCGCGAGAGGACCTGGATGGCGCGGCGAATTTCTTCGTCGCGGCCGATCACCGGATCGAGCTTGCCGGAGCGGGCGGCTTCGGTGAGATCGCGGGCGTATTTCTTGAGCGCGTCGTAAGCGTTCTCCGCGGTCGGATTGTCGGCCGTGCGGCCTTTGCGGAGATCGTTGATGGCGGCGTTGAGAACCTGCGGATTGACGCCGGCGCGCTGCAGGATCTTGGCGCTCTCGCTGTCCTTCTCCATGGCGAGCGCCAGCAGCAGCCGTTCCACCGTAACGTAGGAATCGCCGGCCTTCTCGGCGATCTTCTCCGCATTGTCGAAGAGCCGCGCCGTAGCCGGGGCTATATAGAGCTGCCCGGCGCCGGACCCCTGAACCTTTGGCAGTTTGTCGAGCGCAAGTTCGGTCTGGACGAGCGCTTCGCGCGAATTGCCGCCGGCCCTATCGATCAGGCCGCTTGCCAGCCCTTCCGGATCGTCGAGCAGAACCTTCAGCAGATGTTCGGGGGTAAATTGCTGGTGGCCTTCGCGAACTGCAAGCGATTGAGCGCTCTGGACAAATCCGCGCGCCCGCTCCGTGTATTTCTCAAAATTCATCGATCGCTCCCTGGAAAGGCGGTGAACGGAACGAAGAATATTAACCGACGCCGTCTGCGAACATGCTCCAGATCAACAGGCAGAGCACCGCGGCGCGTCGGCGATGTGCGCATGACGAAACAGCCCGTTCCGGCGACGGACACAGAATTTATTTATGCGAACAAAAGGGAATTTTTAGAGGCCGAGGAATTCTGCGCCGCGCCTGCCGCGCGGCGCAAAGTGACTATTCCTCGCCGGAATCCTTGCCCGGTGCGGTCTCGCCGAAATCTTCTCTGCCGCGCCGGCGCCGCCGCTGCCGCAGATGATAACCGCCCGCCTCGTTCTCGGCTTCGGGCCGATCGATGACCTGCGAGCCGACCGATTCCTCTTCCGCGTTGGTCTCGGGCTGGAGACGGACCGGGGCGGTGATGAAGGCCGGAAGATTGTTGTTCTTGCCATTCAGGTCTTCGGCACGCGGCTCGTGGCGCTCGTAACGCTGCCCATTGTCGCGCTGCCCATTGTCGGGGCGATAGTCGCGTGGGCCGCGATTGTGGCCGCCGCGTTGCTCGGCATCCCGATTTGGCTGGTTGTGCCGGTCTGGAAAGGACTGGCGTTCGGAGAAATTACGGTCCGGGCGACGCTCGGGATACTGCGGCCGCTCGCCCGTAAAAGGCTGCCGTTCGCGTTCGGCAAAGCCTGGATCGCCGTTGGCACGCTGCGGCTGAGGTTGGGGGGGATAGGGTTGGTTCGGCTGCGGGTTCAGTCGCTCGACCGGAGAGGCAAACCGATCCGGGATGCTGACGAAGTCATCGTCTTCCTCGGCGTCTTCAGCCTCCAGTTCGCCGGCCGGACGATTATAGCCGAACTGCTGCTGCTGGGCTTGCTGGGCCGCCGCGATCAAGCGGAAATAATGCTCGGCGTGTTGAAGATAACTCTCGGCCATCACCGGATCGCCGGAGGATTGGGCGTCGCGCGCCAACTGCAGGTACTTTTCGCCGATGTGATGGGCGGTGCCCCGAATTTTTACGTCGGGGCCGTTCGATTCGTAGGAGCGGGACAGCGGATTCGGGCCCTTACGATTGTTGTTGCGGCCGCGCATGCGTTTGTTGTTCTGATTTGGTCTCATCGATGTTCCTTGCGTAGCACCGTCAACGCGACCCTCGGGCTAGACCCCGAGTCGGCGTTATCCTCCGTTGGATTTCAAGCACGAGAATAAGCTGGCAAATGCTCTCCAGCTGCTAACCTACGGGCTCATGGCAACGCCACCGAGCAGAGCCGGCCCGCAGCTCCGGGCCTCAGACTTTGGGGACAATCACCTTGATCGCGCTGAGCACATCAGGCTCACCGGAAGCGGAAATCCCCTACAACGTCTGGCCAGGGATCTCAACGCCGCCGCAATGCTACTTCAATCGCGAAAGGCAACCTTTAAGGCCGAAACGTAGTCGCTTTCGGGCAAATCGCCAAGGACTTTCACGAAATAATTCGGCGCAGACCGGCCTCTGTGGCAGATTTATCACGCGTTTTTGCCATTCTGGAACGCAATTCTTTCCATCGTATGAACGTTGAAAAGGCCTCGGTTATCGCCAGGGTCAAGGCACGTATTGGCCTACGACGACGCGCGGATGACCGGCGAGATCGCAGCGGATCGCGCGGTTTGCAAACCCCGCCGACGCCAGGAGCGAGGCGACCTCGTCCGACTGGCCGACGCCTACTTCCAGCGCCACGAGGCTCCGGGGCGCGGCGAATCGCGCCAGGCTCGGCATAATCTCCCGGTACGCGACATATCCGTCCCCGCCTCCATCGAGCGCCAATTGCGGATCGTGATCGCGCACTTCCGGCGCCAAGCCGGTAAGCTCGCGGCTTGCCACATACGGCGGGTTCGCAACCACGGCGTCGAACTTTCCACCGAGCGCGTCCCCCCAATTTGCGCAACAGATGCCGGCGCGGAGTCGAAAACCCAGGCGCTCCAAATTGCCATGCGCGACGCGGCAGGCCGCTT
>JASHUD010000111.1 GCA_030040215.1 Methylovirgula sp. | reverse complement strand
CCTGTGTCGCCGAGCGTGATTCGCACGGCGCAACGGTTCTATTTGGACGCAGGCTTGAGGGCGCTTTCGAGCGCCGTCGCGGCGCGCTCGGCGGAGACGTCGACCCACACCAAATGTTCTTTGGCGAAATAGATGAACGCTCCCGAGCCGCTGGCCGCAGGTTTCACATATTCCACCAACAGCGGATTGATGAAAATCGCGGTATTGTTCGGCAATTCGATAAATCGGCATAGCTGCGTCATGTTTCTTTCCCCGATGCTCCTAATGCAGAAATCGCATAATTGACTTGGATGATAGCCCCCTCATCCTTGCAAGAACCGCGGCATGATAAAGCGCAAACCTTGCCATCCAGTTCCTTTTTCGGGTGGGTGCAGCCGGCCTTGGGCGCAGCGGATCTGGTTTGCCTCGCCGCCGGCATTTGTGTGCGAATAGGGTGCCATTTCGCGAGCCCGCGCCCAGCCGATTCTTTGCAGGCGCACACCAACGATCGGCCGCACGGGAATCTAGCGGCGGCTAGAATATTCGGAATGAATCGCGCACGGATTGATCAACACAGTCAACGATCTTGGCATAGCCCTCGGCATTGGGATGCCCGTCGCGGACGTGAAAATCGGCGATCGTCAAATGGCATTTTTTAAAGCCATCGACAAACCGATAGCCGTTTTGCTTGATGAATTCGAGGCCTTGCCGGGCCAACTTGTTCCTCGTCCCTGAAAGCAGTTCGTCCTTCTGCGGCAACTGGATGAGCAGCATATTTTCCTTTCCCACCGCGTCCGCCAAAGATGCGATGGCGAGCTTGCTCTTCTCGAGTTGCCTCGTGTTCTGTGAAAATGGCCACCATCCGTAAAATGCGGGCCTCCATAGCATTTGGTATATTGCAGAAGACCTTATTAGGTTTCCTATCCCGCCGAGATAGCGGACTCGTTCGCGCGCGATGCGGCGGATCTCGGCGCCGGATTCCGCGGCGTTTTGCGGTAGCCCGAGAAAGTTATTGGTGCCGCTGCATCGATCTGCGGACCGAAGACATTCCAGGTCGCGCGGGGTAAATTGCCAGACAGGGCGCGTCCAATCGTCGGATATAAAAATTACAACGACCTTCTTGTCCTTCGTATCGAGGGGCAGATTGGCGAACAGCCGCCGCCAAGCCTCGAAACCGGTTCCAAGAAGGCCCCCGTTGATAATCTGATAGCGGGAAGTTTGCGGCCACCTCTTTTCCAGCACATAGAACCACGGAGAAGCGCCTTGTCCTTCCGTGAAACTGTCGCCAAGAAATATGACGGATGGCTTCGAGGGGACGATATCCGCAGATTGGACGAGCCCGGATGAATTTGTTCTCAGCCAGGAATCATATTCTTCGACGACCGCCGCTTGTTTCGGATCGGTGATATAGAACGTCTGCAGGTGGATGCGGCTGTTGGGCTCGTAAACGAATCCTCCCCACCTCGTGTTTCGGAATACCGGCCCCTCCGAGAAGAACATGAGCCGCTTGTTCCACTCATACGGGTTTTTCGGCAGGTAATGTTCGAGAACCAGTTCGAGCGCGGCGATACAAAGCAGTGTGGTGATAGCGCTGACCGCCAGCCCGCTTAACAGAAACCAGACTCGCTTCATGGCGTCCCGATAGGGCTCCAATCGCTTCGAGGCGAGGCGAAGTACATCGGATTTCCCTCTCTTGCCAAGGGCCGCGGCTGCGAGCCGGCGTTCATTGCGGTGCTAATGCGCCTTTTCGCCCGGCTTGCCGCGCGTCTCGGCGAGATGATCGAAGCGGTGCGTGTAGGAGCCGAGCCCTTGCGTGTCGGCGCGAAGTTGCAGGATCAAATCGTGCAGTTCGGCGCCCGGCACCAGCGCCTCGACGTCGTCCCAGCCCGGCCAGCCCTGGCGCTCTTGGTAGCCGAGGATCTGCCCGCGCCGTCCGCTAAGCAGCCGCTGCGCGTTGGCCGTAAAGCGGTTCGGCACGGAGATCGTCACGTGCTCGATCGGCTCGAGCAGCACCGGATCGGCTTTGGGCAGCGCTTCGGCGATTCCGTTGCGGGTCGCGGTGCGAAACGCCATGTCGGAACTGTCGACGGCATGAAAGGAGCCGTCGGTGAGCGTCACTTCGACGTCGACCACCGGATAGCCGAACGGGCCTTTCTGCATCGCCTCTTCGGCGGCTTCGCCGACCGCCGGGATATATTGGCGCGGCACCGCGCCGCCGACGATCTTGTCGATAAATTCGAAGCCGGCGCCGCGGGCGCGCGGCGCAATCTCCAGGATCACGTCGGCGAATTGTCCGTGACCGCCCGTCTGGCGCTTCAGCCGCGAATGCTGCGTCACGCGTTTCTTGATGGTTTCCTTATAGGCGACTTTCGGGGCGGCGACGTTGACCTGACAATTGTAGACGTTGGCGAGACGTTCGAGCGTGACGTTGAGATGAATGTCGCCTTGGCCGCGCAGAAGCGTCTCGCCGGTCTCGCGGCTTTGTTCGATGCTGAGCGAGGGGTCTTCCTCGACAATCTTGTGCAACGCGCCGGAAAGCTTGACGTCGTCTTTGCGGTCCTTGGCGGCGATCGCGAAGGCGTAGACGGGCGGCGACGGTTGCGGGAAAGGCAGGTTTGCCTTGCCTGCTGGCCCCAATACCGCGCCCGTTGCCACGTTCTCGAGCCGCCCGATGGCCACCAGCTCGCCGGCTTGCGCCGTTTGCACGCGCACCGGCTCGCCGCTTGCAAAATGATAGAGGCCGCCGACGCGGCTCCCGTCGAGGCTCGTGCCGTCGCGCAAACTGCCGCGCCAGATGCGCGCGTAGGAGAGCTTGCCGGCGTAGGCCTGTCCGGCCTGCACCGTCTTGAAGATCTGCACGAGCGGTTGATCGGACGGCTCGACGCCGCGCCGCCGCGCCGTCTCCGAAGCGGGCGGCACGTCGTGGCGCAGCGCCTTCCAGAGCCGCAGAATGCCATGCCCGCGCTGGCCGGCGCCGATCAGAATCTGCACGATCGTGCCGCTCGCCTGGTCCTTGTGCAGCGTCGCGAAAATTTCGTCCTGGGACGGCACGACATCTTCGAGCACTTTTTCAAGCAGCGCGTCGTCGTGGTCGGCGAGCACTTCGGTCAAGCCCGCCAGCGCCTCCCGTTCGCGCTCGCGCATGTCGTTCGGCAGGCCGACGAGTTCGGAATCCTGCGCGCAGTAGCGATAGGCGCGTTCGCTGACCACATCGACGTAGCCGGTCACCGCGTCGTTCTCGCGGATCGGCATCTGGCGCAGGACGAGCGGCAATTTCGAATACGGCTGGAGTGCCGTGACGGTGTCGCGGATTTGTCCGGCGAATGCATCGATCTTGTTGAAGAAGATCAGATGCGGGAGGGAAAGTTCTTCGATCTGCTTGAGAAGGATCGGCAGGTTGGCGAGCCGATCGGGCGAAGGCTCGCAGACGACGATGGCGAAATCGGCCGCGGCGAGCGCCGCCGCCGCCTCATAGGCGAATTCGACCGAGCCTGGGCAGTCGATGATCGACCATGGTTCGTCCATGAAGTTGCAATGACCGAGCCTGAGCTCGGAAGTCATGGTGCGGCCGGACGGCGCGTGGCCGCGTTTGGCAGGCACGCCGGCGGCGCTAAGGAGCGCGTCGAAGAGAACCGATTTGCCGCTGCCGTACGGGCCCAAGATCGCGACGGAACGTGGGCCCGCCGGTTCCGCCTTCCATGAGGATCTTGTCATGTCGTGTCTCCCTGTCGCTGTTCGTTGTTCTTGATTCCGCGGGCGAAAGGCCGCCGCGGCGTCCCGTCGGCGCAGGGCGCGGGACCGTTTGCCGCGGTCGATTGGGCAATGAGACCACAAGAAAAGGCGGAGCGAAAGCAAAAGGTCGCGTGCCCGCGACGCCGGCGCGCGCCGCCGTTTTTCCCACAGGGAAGGAAGGCTTGCGGGGAGAAGGCGGGATGCTAAGAGAGGCCATGCCCACGCTCTCTCCCCTCGCGCCGCAATCCTATCCGGACATTCCGCCGATCGCCGGCGTGCGCTTTGCGACGGGGAGCGCCGGCATCAAGACCAAAACCCGCGCCGACGTGCTGCTGGCCCTCTTCGACAAAGGGACAAGCGTTGCCGGCGTTTTCACCGCCTCAAAATGTCCGGGCGCGCCGGTTGATTGGTGCCGGGCGCGGCTCAAACGCGGCAGGGCGCGCGCGCTCGTCGCCAATTCCGGCAATGCGAATGCGTTTACCGGGAAAGCCGGAGTGGAGACGACGCGGCGCATCGCGGCGCTTGCCGGCGCGGCGGCGCAAATCGACGCTTCCGAAGTCTTTCTTGCCTCGACGGGCGTGATCGGCGAGCCGCTCGATGCGGGCAAGTTCGAAGGGCTAATCGAGAAACTGGCGGCTGAGGCGTCGCCGGGCGGATTTCTCGCCGCCGCCAAGGCGATCATGACCACCGATACGTTTCCCAAGGTCGCCTATGCCAAAGCGCTTCTCGGCGGCGTCGAAGTCTCGATCGCCGGTATCGCGAAAGGCTCGGGCATGATTGCGCCCGATATGGCGACGATGCTCGCCTTCGTCTTCACCGATGCGCCGATCGCCGCCGCGCCATTGCAGGAGATGTTGAGACGCGGTGCCGATACCTCCTTCAACGCGATCACGGTCGACGGCGACACGTCGACTTCCGACACGCTGCTCCTCTTTGCGACGGGCGCGGCCGCCGGACGCGGCGCGCCGAAAATCGCCGCCGCGGGCGACCGGCGCCTGCAATCTTTCCGCGCCGCGCTCGACGAAGTGCTCGGCGATCTCGCCCGTCAAATCGTGAAAGACGGCGAAGGCGCCCGCAAATTCGTGAAAATCACGGTCGAAGGCGCGGTGAGCAAGCGCTCCGCCAAGATTATCGCCCGCGCCATCGCCAATTCGCCGTTGGTCAAGACCGCGATTGCCGGCGAGGACGCCAATTGGGGACGCGTCGTGATGGCGGTCGGCAAGGCGGGGGAGCCCGCCGATCGCGACCGGCTCGCCATCTCGTTCGGCGACATCCGGGTTGCCTACAAGGGAGCGCGCGATCCTTCCTATGACGAGGTTCAGGTCGCAGCTTTAATGCACCGGCCGGAAATCGACATCCGCGTCGACCTTGGGCTCGGCAAAGGGCGAGCCACGATCTTTACCTGCGATTTGACGAAAGAATACGTGGCGATCAACGGCGACTATCGCTCGTAACGAGCGTCGCCCGCGTTCTCAGGCCGCCTCGGCGCCGCACAGGAACTCGCGCGCCCGGACGGCGAGAATTTCCTTCTTCAGGCGCTGCCAAGCGCGCGCGTCGGCTTGGTTGATTGCCTGGGTGAGCGCGCAAAGCCGCCGGTAGCGGCCGCTCGCGACGATCGCCTCGAAACGGGCCGGATCGTCCCAGAGCGCCTTGATCCAAGCGAGCCGGCGTTGCGTCTGGTGTTTGCGCTGCAAGGCAGGGTCGCTTGCAAGTCGCGCGTATTGTTCGCAAAAAAGGTCGAGATCCTGGCAGAGGACGTCAACGCGCCCCGCGTCGCTGCCGCAATGGTAAATGTCGTCCGAGCGGCCGGCATATTCAAAGATGTTCTGTCGCATCGGGGATCACCTTAATGAAGACTGACCCACCCTAAGTAGAAGGTCTAAAGCTTGGGTGAGTCGATTCGCTAAAATGTGCCGCATCGGCGTAATTTCTCGCGCCGGCGCTTCACGCCGCGGCGCCGTTGCC
>JASHUD010000110.1 GCA_030040215.1 Methylovirgula sp. | reverse complement strand
ATCGGCAATATCGTCGACGGCGCGGCAGAAAGCATAGATCTCGAACATTGCCTGGCGCTGGTTGCGCGGCAGAATGCGCATCGCGGTATAGAACGAACTGCCGCTGGCGCGCGCCTGCGCGGTCGGTGGCGTAGCCGTCGACAGGCTCATGCGTCCCTCATCGCTCGGGCGGAATTCGCACGGCGGCCGCGCTCGATGAGGCCGCCGGCCGCACCCAGCAGCATGCACGCAAGAAAGCCGGATTTCGTCAGATGCACCCGCTCATGCAACGGGTCGCGCCGCATCAACATCGCGACGAGTTTCTGCGCGAGCCGTGCGATGACCGCGGTCTCCAGACCGAGCCGAAGATCGCGCACTTGGCGGGGCAAT
This sequence comes from Methylovirgula sp., assembly GCA_030040215.1. Lineage (GTDB taxonomy): Bacteria > Pseudomonadota > Alphaproteobacteria > Rhizobiales > Beijerinckiaceae > Methylovirgula. The sequence continues at coordinate 3,104 of JASHUD010000110.1, read as the reverse complement.
TCGGCTCCCTTGTGCACCAACAGTTCGGTTCGCGCCGCAAGATCGTGAAGCGCGGCGAGCAACGGAGGCGAAGCGCTGCTTGCGGCAAGTTCGGCCACGTCGGCCCCGTCCTTGGCCAGCAAGTCGAGCGGAATATAGACGCGATCGAGATTGCGGTAATCGGCGCTGCAATCTTGGATGTGGTTGATGATCTGCAGCGCCGAGCAAAGCGCGTCGTTGGCGGCCCAAGTGGTTTGGCTCTCGCCGTGTACGTCGAGCACGAAACGTCCGACCGGCGCCGCCGATAGGGAGCAGTAGTGCATCAACTCGTCGAAGTTCGCATAGCGCTGCTTGACGGCGTCCATGCGAAAGGCATCGAGCAGGTCCTGGGCGTGGCGCGGCGTGAGATGACGTTCGGAAAGTGCCGCGCGCAGCGGGCGCGCCGCCGAAACATCGTCACGCTTGCCGAGCAACGCGGCCTCGAACCGGTCGAGTCCGTCAAGCTTCTCCTGCGGGCGCAGGTCGGGACTGTCGGCGATGTCGTCGGCGCCGCGCACGAAATAATAGAAAGCCAGTACCACCGGACGGTGCCGAGACGCGATGAGCCGCGACGCGACCGGGAAGTTCTCGTCGCGGTGCGTTTTCGTCGGAGCAACTTCGCCGCTCATCGGAGATACCCGTGTTGGCCGAACCAGGCGAGCGCGTCCGCCAGGCCTTGCTGATAGGGCCGGGCGCGAAACCCGAGTTCGCGTTCCGCCTTCGCGGACGAAAAGAACATCCGATATTCCGACATACGCAAACCGTCGCGCGTTAGAAATGGCTCGCGTTGGGTTCGGCGCGCCCTCGCTTCGGCGAGGAAGGCCAGAGGATAGAGGAACGCGCGCGGTACCTTGAGACGCGGCGCCCGCCGGCCGCTGAGCGCAGCGATATCGGCGAGCATCGCGGCTAAGCTCACGTTCTGACCACCGAGGATATAGTGCTCGCCCACGCGTCCCTGTCGCAGTGCAGCAATATGGCCTTGCGCCACATCATCGACATGGACGAGATTGAGCCCAGTGTCCACATAGCCGGGCATTCGTCCGCGCGCGGCCTCGATGATGATACGGCCGGTCGGGGTCGGCTTGATGTCGTTCGGGCCGATCGGCGTCGAGGGATGAACGATGACGGCCGGCAACCGTTCCTCGGCGATCATCGCGGCGACGATCTGCTCCGCGAGAATCTTGCTCCTCTTGTATGCGCCGATCGCGTTCTCGATGCGCATGGGCTTGGTTTCGTCGGCGCTTTCGCCCGATTTCGATACGGCAAGCGTTGCGACGCTGCTCGTATAGACGATGCGTTCGGCCTTCCGCGCGGCCTGCATGACGACGCGCGTACCAGCGCAATTGGCGCGCAGAATATCGTTCGGATCAGGCGCCCAGAGCCGATAGTCGGCGGCTACGTGCATCACAAAACGCGCTCCGGCGACGGCGCGGGCGACGGCGTCGAAATCGCGCATGTCGCCCTCGACGATCTCGACGTCGAGGCCGGCAAGGTTCGCCCGCGGACTCGTGGCGCGCACCAAGGCGCGCACTTGAAAGCCCGCCGCGATCGACGCGCGGGCAACGGCCGATCCGACAAAACCCGCCGCTCCGGTAACCAATATTCTGTCGCTTGCCACATCGGTTCCCAAACGTGCCTAAAATGTGTCGCAAGCGGCGCCATACCATTCCTCCCGCGCGGCCGGCAACCGCGTGGCGATGCGATGGGCTTTCCCGGGCGCGGTAAAGTCGAGGCGCGATCCCGCGTCGGGAAGCCGCATGTCCGTCCCGCCTTGCGATGCCGCGAAGAGAGACGATGTTCTAGCCTCTGCCAAGGATTACGTTTAAAGGCATGCCCATGCCCTCCCGCGCGCCCTTGCAAAGCGAAGAAGAAGCCGTCAAACGCCGCCCCCCGGTGCGGGCTTTATTGACGCTTGTTCCTTACGTCCGGCGCTACAAAGGCAGAATTGCCGCCGCGCTTGTCGCGCTAACCGTTGCCGCCGCGGCGACTTTGGTCGTGCCGCTCGCTGTGCGGTTCATGATCGACAACGGCTTCTCGACGCAGAGCGCCGGAACCGTCAACCGCTATTTCGCCGCGATGGTGATCGTGGTGGCGGTGCTCGCGCTGGCCTCGGGCTGCCGCTATTACCTTGTGATGACGCTCGGCGAGCGCGTCGTAGCGGACCTGCGCAGCCACGTCTTCCGGCACCTTTCGGGGCTCGACGCCGCCTTCTTCGATTCGGCGCGAACCGGCGAGCTCGTCTCGCGGCTCACCGCCGACACGACGCAGTTGAAATCCGCCTTCGGCGCTTCGGCCTCGATCGCGCTGCGCAACTTCTTCATGTTCATCGGCGCGGTCGCGATGATGATCTATACGAGCCCGAAGCTTTCGGCTTTGGTGCTCATCGCCATCCCCGTCATCGTACTGCCGCTCTACGCGGCGGGGCGCGCGGTACGCAAACGCTCGCGCGCCGCGCAGGATACGCTTGCCGAGGCGACCGCCTACGCGGCGGAGAACCTTGGCGCCGTGCGCCTGATGCAGGCGTTCGGCGCGGAGGCGACGACCAACGCGCGGTTTTCCGCCGCGGTCGAGGATTCCTATGAAGCGGCGCGCGCGACAACCGCGGCCCGCGCTTTCGTGACGGCGGGCGCGATCTTCCTTGCCTTCGCAAGTGTCGTAGTGGTTCTGTGGCTTGGCGCGCAGGACGTGCTCGCCGGCCGCATGACCGGCGGTCTGCTGTCGCAATTCGTGCTTTATGCGGTGCTTGCCGCCGGCGCGCTGGGAGAACTGAGTCAGGTGTGGAGCGAGATCGCCGCAGCGGCCGGCGCCGCCGGGCGGATCGGCGATCTTTTGGCAGTCACGCCGAGGATCGTCGCGCCCGCATCGCCCGTGCCGCTGCCCCGACCGGCGCGCGGCGAGATCGTCTTTGAGCATGTCGAATTCGCTTATCCGAGCCGGCCCGACGTTTCGGCCATTCATGATCTCTCGTTCAAGGTCGCGCCCGGCGAAACCGTCGCGGTCGTCGGCCCCTCGGGTGCCGGCAAATCGACGATCTTCCATCTGCTGCTGCGCTTCTACGATCCGCTGCGCGGCCGGATTTTGCTCGA
>JASHUD010000109.1 GCA_030040215.1 Methylovirgula sp. | reverse complement strand
ACCGCGTTGCGCCGCCTTCTGGGAACTTCAAAGCTGCAGGAAGTCTTCGACCATGCCCGCGCGGTACGCCGCCCGGAGGATTTCGAGCGGCTTCTTGCCCCGGTCATCGGCGACAGCGGTTTTGTACTCTTTTTGGAGCTCGATCACAGCGGCTGGCTTCCACTCTACGGGATCAGGCAAAAAGCCGTGCGCCTCATCTTCGGCAATCCGCTGATCGCGATCACCATGATCCGCCACGATATCGAGGCGTCTCTATTCGCGCCGGTCGAACTTCTGCTTGTCGAACGCGAAGACGGCGAAGGCTCGACGATTATTTACGATCTTCCGTCCTCGCTGATGCGCGCCGCGCGTAACGCGAAGCTGTTGCAAGCCGCGCAGGAGCTCGATGCCAAGGTCGCGGCACTCGTGAGCGCGGCGCTGGATGCCGCCGTAACTTAGGGCGCCTTCACGACGACCCCGACGATCGGGCCGAGCGGAAGCAGGCCGTCGTCGCGGCCGATCTCCGGCGCGTAGAGGCTCGAGACCGACCCGTCCAGAAACAGCGCATTCGGGCAGCCGAGTCGGTCGCGAAACAGCGTGGCGAATTCGTAGAAGGTGACGGGCTCCTCGGAGATCGCGAAGACCACCATATGGCCGTCTTTCACGCCGACGCCGTTGCGGATCTTCGCCGAGGTGCCGGACGGCTCGATCTTGGGATGCAGGTTGCCGTCGATCACCAGCATCGGGCCCGATTGCGTCGCATACGCGGGTTTCAAACCGGATTTGAGAAAGCGGCTCGTCTCCAGGATGCCGACTGTCGTGGAATCGAAGTAGAAGACGCCGTTCGGCTTCATATGAAAATTGCCGGGGCCGGAGCGCGTATTGGCGGGGCTGAGTTGCCGTCCCCCTTCGATGTAGAGGCCGATCGGCCGGAAATCCGGACCGAACATGCCGGCATTCATGGCGAAGACGAGCGCCTCGCCCTGCGGTTTCAGCGCCGCGGAGACGGCGCTGAAACTTCCATACGGCCGGTCGTCGGCGCCGGCGAAGAAGAGCCGCAGCCGATCGTAGCGGACATCGAACGTGCACACCGTATAAAGGCGCTCGGCGGCGGTGATCTGCGTACAGCCGCCGCGCGCGGCCGGCAGCGTGCCGGAAGCCGCGAGAAGCCCGATCAAGATTAAGGCGATCCGCAGAGGGGGCGCAAACTTTGCCGGCATTGTGCGATCGCGATTCTCGCCTATCTAAACTTGGCGAGCCTAACACATCCGGGAGCGTTTTCGCATGCGCCGTTCGGTGACCGAAGCGATCGAGGCGATCTCGCGCGGCGAGATCGTCGTCGTCACCGACGACGACGACCGCGAAAACGAGGCCGATTTGATCTGTGCCGCGGCGCTTTGCACACCCGAGAAGATGGGTTTCATCATCCGTTATTCGAGCGGTATCGTTTGTGCGCCGATCACTTCGGAAGACGCGCGGCGCCTGCACCTCCAGCCGATGGTTGCCACCAACGATGCGCCGCTCGGCACCGCCTTCACCGTCTCCGCCGACGTGCGCCACGGGCTCACCACCGGCATTTCCGCCGAGCAGCGCGCCCAAACCGTGCGGGCGCTCGCCAATTCGAACATGGGGGCGGCCGACTTCGTCCGGCCCGGGCACGTCTTCCCCCTGATCGCCCGCGAGGGCGGCGTCCTCATGCGCTCCGGCCATACGGAGGCGGCGGTCGATCTCTGCCGGCTCGCCGGCTTGCCGCCGGTCGGGGTGATCGGCGAGCTCACCAACGACGACGGCAGCCTCAGAACCGGACCGCAGATCGATGCTTTTGCGACGGAACACGGCTTGCGACGGATTTCGGTCGCCGAGCTGATCGCTTATCGGCAGGCGCGCGAGAAGCTCGTCGAACGGGTCAGCGCTTTTTCGGTGGAAGGTCCCAGCGGAACGCTCGCCGGCTATGCCTATGTGACACCCTACGATCCGGTCCAGCATTTTGCCTTCGTGCAAGGCGAAATCGGCGACGGGCGCAACATGCCGGCGCGATTGCACCGCGCCGACATCGTCGCCGACGTGATCGCCGGCGGGACTCTGATCCACAAGACGTTCGCACAATTCAGGAGAGAGGGCCGCGGCGTCTTCGTCTATCTGCGCGACGGCGCGGCGGGGGTGCCGGTCAACGTGCCGAAAGCCGAGCGGCCGGACAAGGAGACGCTGCGCATCAAGGAATGGCGCGAGATCGGGGTTGGCGCGCAAATCCTGCGCGATCTCGGAATTTCGTCGATCCGGCTACGCACTTCCTCGCCGCTCAAATACGTCGGCCTCTCCGGATTCGGCATCGAGATCGTCGCCTACGAGCCGGTCGAAGGCGAAGGCTGAGGAAAGTTACCTGCCGGCATGCTGCGGCCCATCAACGTCCGCACGTGCGCCGCCGTCGAGCCGGCCAACGCTTCAAGATCGTAACCGCCTTCGAGCACCGAGACGATGCGCCCGTCGCAGCGGGCGAGCGCGACATCGATCAGCTTGCCGGTGATCCAGGCGAAATCGTCTTCGGTAAAATTAAGATTGGCGAGCGGATCGCGGTGGTGCGCATCGAACCCGCCGGAGATGACGATCAAATCCGGCGCGAAAGCCGCGATGCGCGGCAAGATGACCGATTCCACCGCCTCTTTGAAAAGACCTCCGTCGGCGCCTGCCGAGAGCGGCGCGTTGACGATCGTATCGTATTCGCCGCGTTCGCGGGCCGCGCCGGTGCCTGGAAAGAGCGGCATCTGGTGCGTCGAACAATAGAGTACGGTCGGGTCCGACCAGAAGATCGCCTGGGTCCCGTTGCCGTGGTGGGCGTCGAAATCCACGATCGCGATATGTCCCGCGCCATGCTCCGCTTGCGCGTGGCGAGCCGCTACGGCCGCCGTGTTGACGAAGCAGAAGCCCATTGCCCGTTCCGCTTCGGCGTGATGGCCGGGCGGACGGACCGCGACAAAGGCGTTGTCGGCCTCGCCGCGGAAAACCAAGTCGGTCGCCAACACCGCGCCTCCCGCCGCGTGTAGGACGGCCTCGAACGTGCCGGGGCTCAACAGCGTGTCCGCATCGAGCGCGACCAACCCCGCAGCGGGTAGCGTCGACTCGATCTTTGCGAGGTATCCTTGCGGATGAACCCGCAAAATCGACTGCCGGTCGGCGCGTGGCGCCTCGATGCGCTTAAGCGGGAGAAATTCCTCGCCTGCCAGGGCATTTTTGATGCTGCGAAGGCGCTCGGCGCGCTCCGGATGGCCGGAACCTGTCACGTGGCCGAGACTCGCGGGATGGCCGAGAAGGGCAGTAGCCACGCCGATCACCAGAAAATGAAGGTTCGGCGACACGCCGGACGAACGGATTGCCGAGCAACGCCGAGGACTGCGCAGGCGAGCTGTTTCATTTGCGCCACAGCCTGCCGTCTTCTTGCCTCGAAGAGGTTTTCAGCTACACGGGAGGATGGCAAGACAAAGGCCAATGCGTTATTTCCATTCCGAGGGCGGGGAAAATTCAGATGCGATTCAAAACACTCATTGGGGTATTGCCGGTCTTGGCGATGTCGCTTGCGGGATGCGTGGCCGACGGAGTCGCCACGCCCGATCCCAGTTTGTCGGCGCGCGACAGCGAATATCTGGCGCTTGCGCCGAAAGCCGACATTCCGTCGGAGTTCCTGCGCTACAAGGTCGATTATGCAACGACCGAGAAGCCGGGCACGATCATCGTCGATACCAAGCACATGTTCCTCTACTACGTGCTGCCGGGCCAAAAGGCGATCCGTTACGGCATCGCCGCTGGTTCCGAAGCGGCGGGCTGGACCGGCGTAGCAACAGTCGGCCGCAAGGAAGAATGGCCGCATTGGATGCCGCCGTCCGACATGGTGAAACGTTGGCCGCATCTGCAGCCGACGGCGGATGCCGGCGGCCTGCCGGGCGGTCCGGAGAACCCGCTTGGCGCGCGGGCGCTCTACCTCTTCCAAGGCGATCGGGACACGCTCTACCGGATCCACGGCACGAATGAGCCGGACCAGATCGGCCAGGCTGTCTCGTCGGGCTGCATCCGGATGTCGAACATCGATGCAATCGATCTCTACAATCGCGCCAAGATCGGCACCAAAGTCGTCGTGGAATAAAGCCGTCGGGCAAAACCCAGCGCGCGCGCCTTTCCAGGAAGGCCGCGCGCTTCTCATTTTGACCTAGGCAGTTGCCGGCGCGCCGCCGATTTGCACGTTCACCACTTCCGGAGGACACAAAAAGCGCACCGGCAGGATCGACGTACCTAGTCCCGCCGAAATGATCATCTGCCGGCCGTGCTCCGTAATGTGGCCGTAAATACGCCGCGTACCGAAATGCGCCTCGGCATAGGCGGCGGTGAGCAGCGGCAGGTTGACCTGTCCGCCATGCGTGTGGCCGCAGAGCGTGAGCGATACTTCTTGCGGCACGCGGCGGAAAACGAACGGTTCGTGGGCCAGCAGCACGACGGGGTCATGATCGCTCACCTTGGCAAGGGTGCCGGAGAGATCATCGATTCCTTCGAATCCGTACGGCCCGGCGCGATATGCCAGTTGATCGGCGAGCCCGGCGACCCAGAAGGGATGGCCATTGTTGGCGATCCTGACCGCATCGTTTTCGAGCACGAGGATGTTGGCGTGGCGCAGCGCCCTGCGGACGCCCTCGCCGCCGTCGCTGGGCATGCCGGGCAACGGACCATGCCACCAGTCGTGATTGCCGAGGATTGCGTAGGCGCCGAGCGGGGCGCGTAGAATCGACAAGGCTTCGCCCCATTGCTCGGGGTAGACCGGGGCGGTCACGTACCGATGGCCGGCGTTGAAGTCGCCGAGCAAAAAGATGATGTCGGGGTTGAGGCGATTGGTAAGCTCGGCGATGCGGCGGACGCGCGCCGCGGACATCAACGGTTCGCAGGCGTGAATGTCGGCAAGGACGGCGGCATTGATGCTCAGTCCTTGCGGCCAGCGCGGCGGCGTGACGCAATATGAGGTCACTTCGAGCCGGAATCCCGGCTCGAGCGCAAACGCATAGGAGCCAAGGCCCGTCGTCCCGAGGAATAGGCCGCCGGCAGCTTGCATAAAACGCCGGCGCGTGAGCACGTTCATGGCTCGTCCCATTGCAAAGTTCGCGGTGCATCCTGAGCTGGACAAGGCGTCGACGTCGGCCCGTCTCGCGCCTCCTAGCGCAGCATCGAGCCGCGCGGTAAACAGAATATTGTGATATTTCTTAAGGTGTAAGCTGCAAGGCTCAAAGCCCGCGCCGATTGCGCCCGCAAATACTGCAAACCCTCGCGCCCGACATGCGCCGGATCATCATCGAAGAACCTTATTCGGATAGCGCTTTGTGGAGCCGCCGTCTCGCTCTGTTCGCAGCGGCGGTGGTCGGCATGGGGCTGCTTTTGGGACGCGCCGGGCTTGATCCGACGGCGGTTCTTGCTGTGATCGGTTCGGCGATCGTCATCGCCTGTCTCGCCGTACTCTGCGCCGGCGCCGCCACCGTGGCGATCTGGCGCACGGGCCGCAAAGGCGTCGGCGTTCTCCTTACCGGCTCTCTGCTTGCCGCGCTGCTGCTCGCTTATCCGGCTTTTCTCGCTGTCCAGTCCGTTCGCCTGCCGGTACTGAACGACATATCGACCGACCTCGATAATCCGCCTGCCTTCTCGCTGTCGCGCAAAGCGCTGGCGGCGCGCGACGGCATCGTGCCGCCTTCCGTTCCCGCGCCCATCCGTGCGAAGCAGGCCAAAGCCTATCCGGACGTGCAACCGATCTTTCTCGACCTCGACGGCGACGAAGCCTTTAGCGTCGTG
>JASHUD010000015.1 GCA_030040215.1 Methylovirgula sp. | reverse complement strand
AGTTATCGCGACGAGGTACTATTGCCCTCGGTTCGCGCCCGGCTTGCCGTCGAGGCGGGCGCGTCGCAGGGCTGGCATCGCTACGTTGGCGATCGAGGCGATGTGCTGGGGATAGACCGATATGGCGCGTCGGCTCCCGGCGACGTCGTTATGCGTGAATATGGCTTCACCGTCGACAACGTATGTAAAAGGGCCATGGCGGTGTTGAAACACTGATCCATCGGGCTCGGCGCTGCAGATCGAAGACGTTTTTACCGACCCGAAGATCTCTGATGGCGAGTTTCGGGAGCCACTTAGGCAGAACGGGATCGATGTAGAGCTTGCCGGCCGGCGCGTCCGGCTGAATGCCGACGATCATCTGAAGCATGGCGAAACACGACCGCGCTGCCTGCGGCGATGCAGTGATCCGGTGCGTGATCGATGCTCTCCCCGTCGCCGATCGCATAGAGCAGGCACGGCGTGGTACGCGATGTTTCCGCTGTTCAAGAGTTCCCACGGCTTGCCGTCGGCGAAGATTCGCCATGACGAAATAACGCGAGTGCCGGAGTGATAGAAGCCTTTGTCTGTCGGCCAGCGAATCTGACCGTCGTGATCGGTTATTAGGACGCCGTAGCCTTGGTCGATCGCCAGCCTTCCCGGTCCGACGGTGATCTCGAGGGTCATTAATGATCTCCGAACAAACGCTCGGAGGCCGCTCGAGTTGGAGACTCGGCGGCGCCGTTCCACCGCACGGTACGGCTAGTCGCTGAATGTGCCGTTTATCACGTTAGCATCCGACATGCGTGTTCCATCAGCCTCGGAAACTACGCAGGAAATAGGGCGAGCCGGGGGAACGCGGCCGGGGGTTCCGTAGTTTCCGAGTGTACCGACACAAATCGGTCATCGTCTAGCGTGACGCCATAACTCGCCGGGACTGTGACAGTTTGTTGGGCGTCGCCTTGATGGCACATCGAGCTGCCCCTGCAAAGGCGATACGCTCGCAATCAAACAATCGGTTTCGGTGCGAAGAAGGCGTTCGACGCGGCGAAGCGGCACACAGCCAAGGAGAATGCGCGGTGAACAAGCTGAAGCAGCTCGAAGCGTGCGGCCAATCGCCATGGCTTGACTATCTAAAGCGCAGCCTGCTCGAGAAGGGCGAATTGCACAAGCTCATCGAGCGAGACGGTTTAAAGGGTGTCACCTCGAATCCTTCAATCTTCGAGAAGGCGATCGGCGAGACCGACGAATATGCCGATGCTCTGAAACGGTTCCAGGCGCAGGCCGACCACGGCATCTCCGAAATCTACGAACACCTGGCGATCGCCGATATCCGCGCCGCCGCCGACGAGCTGAGGCCGGTCTACGAGCATACTCACGCCCGGGACGGCTACATCAGCCTGGAATGTTCACCCTACTTGGCCAACGATACCGAGGCGACCATCGGCGAGGCATTGCGGCTTTGGGCGACGGTGGACCGCCCCAACCTGATGGTGAAGGTGCCTGGGACCCCAGCCGGTATCCCGGCAATCCGCCGGCTGATCGGCCGCGGGCTGAACATCAACGTTACGTTGCTCTTCGCCGTGAGCGTCTATGAGCAGGTGGTCGAAGCATACCTCGCCGGGCTTGAAGATATGCACCGGTCCGGCGGCGATCTGTCGAAGATCGGCAGTGTCGCCAGCATCTTCGTCAGCCGCATCGATGTCGCGATCGACAAGCGGTTGGACAAGCTCGGCGACAAAAGGCTGGCGGATCGGTTGCGCGGGAAAGCGGGCATCGCAAACGCGAAAATCGCATACGACCGCTACAAGGCGCTGTTTTCCGGCCCACGCTGGCAACGCCTTGCCGACGCCGGCGCGCAGACGCAACGCCTGCTATGGGCATCCACCAGTACAAAAAGCCCTACTTACAAGGACACGATGTATGTCGAAGCCTTGATCGGCCGCGACACCGTTGACACCATTCCGCCCGCGACCATGGACGCGTTCCGGGATCACGGCGAGACGAAGTCCAACGCCATAGAGCAGGATGTGGCGGGCGCCCGCACTGTGCTTGCCGAATTGGAGGAGCATGGCGTCTCGTTGAAAGAGGTCACAGACGAACTGGTTAAGGAGGGCGTGCAACAGTTTGCCGACGCATTCGACAAGCTGTTCGCTACCATCGCGAAACGACGCCGCGCGCTGATCGAGGGCGAGCGCCCCTGCCTGGAGATCGCGCCGGGCTCGCCGGAGATGACGAGCGCCGTCGACGCTGAGATGGAAGCCTGGCGCAAGGATGGGCGCATTCGGCGGCTATGGGCGGGGGACAAATCGCTGTGGTCAGGGACTAAGGAGGATAAGTGGGTCGGCTGGCTGCGCATTGTCGAGCAGGAATTATCCGACTTGGAGCGACTGCGCGGCTTCGCCGAGCATGTGAAGAAGGCCAAATTCACCGACGTGGTTCTCCTGGGAATGGGCGGCTCGAGTCTAGGGCCGGAGGTGCTGGGTGAGACCTTCGGGCGGCAAGCTCGCTCGCCGCGCTTTCACATGCTCGACAGTACCGACCCCGCCCAGATCATGGCGATCGAGCGGTCGATCGACCTTGCCAAGACGCTATTTATTGTTTCCTCAAAATCCGGCGGCACGCTGGAGCCCAACATCTTCTTGGATTATTTCTTTGACCGCGTCGGGGCGGTGAGAGGCAGGGATAAAACCGGCGAGCGCTTCATTGCGGTGACCGATCCCGGTTCCCCTTTGGAACGGCGAGCCCAACAGCTCCACTTTGCGTGTGTCTTTCATGGCGCACCATCGATCGGCGGCCGCTACTCCGTGCTGTCGAAGTTCGGCTTGGCGCCGGCCGCGGCCATGGGTCTTGACGTGAGACGTCTGCTTGAGACGACGCGCGCGATGCAGCGATCCTGCGGCGCCGATGTCCCGCCCTCGGAAAATCCGGGTGTGCAACTCGGCGTCGCCATGGGCATCGCGGCAACCCGCTTCGGACGCGACAAGGTGACGATCATAGCCTCGCCGGGAATCGCCGATTTCGGCGCGTGGCTGGAGCAGCTTCTGGCGGAAAGTACGGGCAAGCAGGCCCACGGGCTGATCCCCCTGGCCGGCGAGCCGCTCACCGTGCCCGAGCGTTATGGAAGCGATCGGTTCTTCGCCTATCTGGAGTTGGACGGACAGATCGACCCGTCACAACGCCAAGCGGTGGAGGCGCTGGAACGGGCCGGGCACCCGGTCGTGCGGATTCGCGTGAGGGATGTCTGGCATATCGGTCAGGAATTCTTCCGCTGGGAGATCGCCACCGCGGTCGCCGGGTCGATCATCGGCATCGACCCGTTCAACCAGCCGGATGTCGAGGCGAGCAAGGACAAGACGCGCGCGCTGACCGATGCCTACGAGAAATCGCATCGTCTCCCCGAAGAGCAGCCGGTGTTTCGTGAGAACGGCGTGGCTCTGTACGCTGATCCGCGCAACGCGGCTGAACTCGGCTGGCATAACACGCTTTCCGGTTATCTGAGGAGCCATTTCGGCCGCGTGCATGCGGGTGCGAAAGCGGGCGACTACGTGGCACTGCTTGCCTATGTCGAGCGCAATGCGGCGCACACGCGGGCCTTGACCGCGATGCGCACCCGCATCCGCGACAAGACCCGCGCCGCGACCTGCCTCGGCTTCGGACCGCGCTTCCAGCATTCGACCGGGCAGGCCTACAAAGGTGGCCCGAATTCCGGCGTGTTCCTGCAGGTCACCTGCGATGACGCGGCTGATATCGACGTGCCGGGTCATTCCTACAGCTTTGGGGTCGTCAAGGCCGCACAGGCCAGCGGTGACCTTGCCGTGCTGGTGGAACGCAGCCGCCGGATGTTGCGCGTTCACCTCAAGCGTGTCGATGCGGGTTTGAAGGATCTTTCGCGTGCGGTCGACGCGGCGCTCGAATAGCGCGTTGTCATAAGGAGTGACACAACATGCAGATCGGCATCATTGGCCTAGGCCGTATGGGCGGCAACATCTGTCGCCGCCTGATGAAGGCAGGGCACCGTTGCGTGGTGTTCGACACCAACGCCAAGCCGCGCGCGGCGTTGGCGAAAGAGGGAGCCACAGCCGCCGGATCGCTCGCCGAGATGATCAAGACGCTCGCAGACAAGCCGCGCGCCGTTTGGGTCATGCTGCCCGCCGGCGAGATTACCGAAGAGACGGTCGCAAGTCTCGGCGCCCTGCTCGAGGCGAATGACATCATCATCGACGGCGGCAATTCTTTCTACAAGGACGACATCCGCCGCGCCAAGAAGCTGTCCGAGAAGCACATTCGCTACATCGATTGCGGCACGTCCGGCGGCGTCTGGGGTATCGAGCGCGGCTACTGCTTGATGATCGGCGGTCCGAACGAGGCGGTCGATCATCTCGACCCGATCTTCGCGGCTCTCGCCCCCGGGCTAGGCGATATTCCGCGCACGCCAGGCCGCGAGAAGGTCCCATCCCGCGCCGAGCGCGGCTACATTCATGCCGGGCCATCCGGCGCCGGGCATTTCGTCAAGATGGTCCATAACGGCATCGAGTACGGCCTGATGCAGGCCTATGCGGAAGGCTTCGATATCCTGCGCAACAAGGACTCGGAGGATCTGCCGGAGGACGAGCGTTTCGTTCTGAACATACCCGATATCGCGGAAGTCTGGCGGCGCGGCAGCGTCATCGCATCCTGGCTTCTTGATCTCGGCGCGGCCGCGCTGGTCAAGGATCCGCAGTTGAAGGAATTCTCCGGCTACGTCCAGGATTCCGGCGAGGGTCGCTGGACCGTCGAGGCGGCGATCGAAGAAGCGGTCCCGGCCGACGTGCTCTCCGCGGCGCTATATGCCCGCTTCCGCTCGCGGCAGGCGCACAACTTTGGAGAAAAGATGCTCTCGGCCATGCGCTTCGGCTTCGGCGGCCACGTTGAGGGCAGCGAGTCCATTGATCCGGAATCGAAGCCGAAGGCGCCGCGGCGCCATAAGGCGGCACACAACGCCACGGAGTAACGCCATGCCGGACAATCGGCCGATGGGGACGCCTACGAAAGCGCGGGCAGTCGAGTCGCTGCCGCGGCGACCGGTCCCTCCGGCCGATCCTTGCGCCATTGTGGTCTTCGGTGCCGGTGGCGACATGGCCAAGCGCCTGCTGATACCGGCGCTCTACAACCTCTCGCGTACCAAGGTTCTGCCGGAAAAATTTGCATTGATCGGCGCGGACTTGGCCGACGGGACGGCGGAAAGCTGGC
>JASHUD010000014.1 GCA_030040215.1 Methylovirgula sp. | reverse complement strand
GGCCGGCCGCGAAGTGGCCGAGGCGGGGAGCAAGCCTCGCAATGGCACTTTCAATGCTCATAGTTGGTCGCGTCCTTTGAAGCGGCGCTGATAGCACGCGTCATAAAGCGCACTTTCCATTGGCATCTCTCCTGTCAAGCTGCGCCCGACAACGATCAATGCGGTGCGATCTATCGGTTGCGCTGCGAACTCAGCCTCAATCGTAGCTAATGTTCCCCGGAGGATCCGTTCATCCACGCAACTCGCGCGCGCGACAATGGCGACCGGGCAATCTCCACCGTAGAGTGGGGTAAGTTCGGCGACGACGCGATCAAGCAAGTGAATGGACAGATGAATGGCGAGCGTCGCCCCGGTCTGACCGAAGGCTGCGAGCGTCTCGCGCTCCGGCATTGGAGACGCTCGGCCGCCCACGCGGGTAAGTACCACGCTCTGCGCCAGCGCAGGTACCGTCAATTCGCGACCGAGTGCAGCGGCCGCGCACGCAAAGGCGGGGACGCCGGGGGTCAGAGAATAGGGGATGCCGAGCTTGACGAGGCGTCTTATCTGCTCGCCAACCGCACTCCAGATGGAAAGATCACCCGAATGCAGCCGCGCAACGTCCAGCTGTGCGTCATGGGCGGCGGCAAATTCTGCCTCGATTTCGTCAAGCGACATGGGCGCCGTATCAACAATACGTGCACCTTCCGGACAGTAGTTGAGTAATTCCTTTGGCACGATGGATCCGGCGTAGAGGCAGACGGGGCAACGGCTAAGGATATCGCGGCCGCGGAGCGTGATCAGGTCGGCAGCGCCAGGGCCGGCGCCAATGAAATGAACCGTCATTCGATGCCCCCAGTGGCGATCTTCACGGCTTAGACCAAGACCATTGCGTGATCGGCATCGCCGCACGCCAGCCCGTCTTCGATCCGATTGGCGCGGCGCGCTCTATGCCGATTCTCGTCAATTCGCCGCCAAGCCTCGCATAGTAAGAAAGGATAATCTCCTCTGTTTCGAGCGTCACGCAATTGACGACAAGACGGCCCCCGTGGCGCAGATCGCTAACCACCGCCTCGATCATTTCCGAGTTCGCGCCGCCACCGATAAAGATTGCGTCGGGTTGCGGCGAGTCTGCGAGTGCCTCGGGGGCTTCTCCCTCGATGACCTTAAGATCAGGCACACCACAGGACGTTGCATTTTGGCGGATGCGCTCGGCGCGCGTTTTGTTTCTTTCTACGGCAATCGCGCGCAAAGAAGGATTCAGCAGCATCCATTCGATGGCTACGGAGCCGGATCCCGCGCCGATATCCCAGAGAAGTTCACCGCGCCGTGGAGCAAGAGCGGACATCGTGATAGCGCGGACCTCGCGCTTGGTAATCTGCCCATCATGTTCAAAGAACGTATCCGCGAGGCCATTGCCAAGTGGCAGAACACGCGCCGACGCGACGGAATCCACTTCAATCGCAACGACATTCAACGGAGCTGACTCGGTGGTCCTAATTGCCTCGGCACTTAGCGTCAAGATCGCTTCATTGGGGCCGCCAAGCGCTTCGAGGATATGGAAGAGTGAGGCGCCGAAGCCTTCGTTGATTAGCAATTGTGCCAACAGAGCGGGCGCCTTTCCATCCGATGTTAGTGCGATGATGCGGCGGCGCGGGTGAAGGAACGGCCGGATTAAGTCAATCGGCCGACCATGCAGCGATAAGATATCGCAATCCTGGATGGCCCAGCCCAGGCGCGATGCTGCCAAGCTAAAAGCGGAGGGGCTGGAGAAGACCGACATTTCCGTGATATCGGCATGACGCGCGAGGACCGCTCCTACGCCAAAATGAAACGGATCGCCCGTCGCAAGCACGCAGACGGCATGCCCTCTGAGCGCCAATACTTCCGCGATGGCGTTGTCGAACGGCGTCGGCCACGGCCGAACCTCGCCGCGGATCAACGCAGCGGCGAGCTCAAGATGCCGGCGTCCGCCAAAGACAAATTCTGCGCTTTCGATCGCCCGCCGCGCTTCGGTTCCGAGCCCGGCGATTCCATCCTCGCCGATTCCGACGATGGCGAGCCATTTTGCGATTGCGCCGCCTGCCGCGGGCTTACTAGAAGAGAGCATGGCCATTCGGCATATTCTCATTCTGGGCGGAACAACCGAAGCGCGCCTTCTCGCCGCGCGGCTCGTGGCGCGAGGAGACCTCAAGGTCACGCTCTCTCTCGCCGGCCGCACGAAAACACCCCTTCAACATGCTGGTGAAATGCGCGTCGGCGGGTTCGGAGGGTCCGAAGGACTTGTCCGGTTTCTGCGGGATTCCGCTGTCGACATTCTCGTCGATGCCACGCACCCTTTCGCGGAGTACATCTCGCGCAATGCGGGACTGGCATCGCGAGAAGTCGGTCTGCCGTTGGTCGTGCTGCAAAGGAAGGCGTGGGAGCCCGTCGCCGGCGATTCCTGGATCGATGTCCGCAGCGTAGAAGAGGCCGTCGCCCAACTTGGCGACGCGCCACGCGTCGTCTTCCTTACGATCGGGCGCCGGCAGCTCGAGCCTTTTATCGCCAAGCCGCAGCATTCTTACATCATTCGTAGCGTTGATCCGGTCGATCCGTCCATCGCGTTGCCGAGAACCCAGTACATCATCAATCGCGGGCCTTTCGCCGAGTTCGATGAAAGACGTCTTCTCAAGGAGCGTCGCGTCGATCTCATCGTCTCGCGCAATAGCGGCGGCGAGGCCGCCTACGGCAAGATCGCCGCCGCCCGCGCCCTCGGCATTCCCGTGATCATGATACGACGGCCGGCCGCTGCTGCCGCGCCAACGGCAAAAAGCATCGAAGAAGCGGTAGCCTTGGTCTCTCATCTCGCCGGCCTGAAGGAAGAACGAGGCGAATAGACCAGCGGCGGCAATCCAGCGCGGCTAATAATGCGCGTTTCCGCCGATCCCACGATAATGCAAGTGGCCATATCCGCTTTCTCCTGAGCGGCTGCCTGCAATGTCACGATTGCCACGCTTTCAACGCTCCTGCCGACGGCGCGGCCGAAGATAACCGGTGTTTCCAGCGGCAATTGCGCCTGCAATATCTCGAAGGCCCGCGCAAGCTGCCAAGGGCGTGCGCGGCTCGTCGGATTGTAAAGGGCGAGTACGAAACCAGCGCCGCACGCGGCGCGCAGCCGCGCCTCGATCAGTTCCCAAGGCTTGAGGTTGTCGGACAGAGATAGCGCACAAAAATCATTGCCGAGCGGTGCGCCGGCACGCGCTGCGACAGCTAACATCGCCGTTATCCCTGGGACGATCTCAAGATCGATTTGGTGTAGGGCATCGGGCGCCCCTTCAATCGCCTCACAAACTGCGGCGCCCATGGCAAATACGCCGGCATCGCCTCCCGATACGATGGCAACATCCTTGCCGGAAGCGGCCATAGCGAGAGCGGCTTTTGCGCGAGCCAATTCCTCGCGATTGTCGGAGACATGGTGCGTTTGGCCCGGCTCCGGCTTCAGCCGCTCAAGATACGCGCGGTAGCCGAATAGATCGCTCGCCCCGGCGAGCACTGTGCGCGCTTGAAACGTCATCTGCTCGGGATTCCCGGGGCCAAGCCCGACCACGCGTAACCGCCCACTCATGGCCGTCCCTTCCAGCCGGGCACGAGGACGAGCGAGAAATAGGGCGCGTCGCCGTCCAGCTTCTCGCAGAGCCGAACCGCTGCCATATTTTCCATCGTACCGCGCTCAATATAAATTGCCTCATCGAGGCGTCCTACCTGTTGCAGAGCCTCGCGTACTTTTCCAAGATTCCGCCCGACCTTCATGATGACACAGGCTTCGCTGTCGCCGAGGCGCCGGCGCAGCTCCTTTTCCGGCAGCGTGCCGGGAAGGACGGTCAGCACGTCGTTTCCCTGCACGAGCGGCAAGCCAAGCTCTGACCAGCAGCCGGACATCGCAGTGATGCCGGGAATGACTTTGGCTCGATAGCGGGGCGCGAGCCTCACGTGAATGTGCATATAGGACCCGTAGAAGAGCGGGTCGCCCTCGCTCAAAACGACCACCGTGCGGCCGGCGCTGAGATGCGCTTCGACCGCGCGGGCACACGCGTCAAAAAAGCCGGTAATAATTTCGTCATAGCCGGGAATGGATTTGTTGACGTCGGTACGCGCTGGATAGAGGAGGGGCAATTCCACGGTGTCAGGCTTGAGATAAACTGCCGCGGTAGCGCGTGCTTTACTACTGTTCTCTTGCCCTGCGAAATATGCGACAACATCGGCCGCCGCCAGCGCGCGCGCTGCTTTAAAGGTCAACAGTTCCGGATCGCCAGGGCCGGTGCCAACTCCGATCAGCTGGCCGGTCACGAGCCTAGCCTCGCCAGGGCGTTAACGGCGGCGGCCGCGACGGCACTTCCTCCCATGCGCCCGCGCAACGTGACGAATGGGATGCCACTCTCGTTTTCAATGAGCGCCTCCTTCGATTCTGCCGCACCAACGAAGCCGACCGGGATGCCGATGATCGCAGCCGGCCGTGCCGCACCTTTTTGGATCATCTCAAGTAGATAGAAAAGTGCAGTCGGTGCGTTGCCGATAGCAATCAATGCGCCCGACAGCCGGTCGCGCCAGAGTTCGAGCGCCGCCGCGGACCGTGTGCTGGCGATGCTTTTGGCGAGCGCCGGCGTGCGGGCGTCACGAAGCGTGCAGATGATTTCGTTCCCCGCGGGAAGTTGGGCGCGGGTGATGCCGTGCGCCACCATCTCCGAATCGCAAAGGATGGGGGCGCCCGCTTGCAAAGCATCCCGCGCGGCTGAGACCAGATCAGGGGAGAACACAAGATAATTCGCGGCCTCGACCATTCCGCAGGCGTGGACCATGCGGATGGCCAGTCGGGCCTCCTCTGCCGAAAAGCGGGATAGATCCGCCTCCCTACGGATGATCGCGAAGGACTTCTCGTAGATTTCGGCGCCGTCTTTAACATAGTCGATTTTCGGCATCACGACCCTATCCGGGCGGCGCGGAAAGATGCGCCCTGCCGCGGCTCAGCAGAATAGCGCATATGTTTTCCGCAAGGGCGACATTCTCTGCGACGATTTCGCAGTTTGCTTCATGACCGACAACGGTGACGTTAGGCCCGGAAGGCTGCGCGCAACGTTTGGCACAGCCAGAAACGTGCAAGCGAAAGGAACCATCGAGGAGATCGCGCCGAGTACTAACAATGTCCTCGGCAAGCGCTTTCGTCATAAGGTGCGCGGAAGCGCAAGCGGGTGCGCCGGCACAAGTGATCACGGCAAGCCGGGGGTCACCGGATTCGGTGATGAATCCGAGCCGGTTCGCATGCGCTGTCAATATCTTCTCTTCCTCGCGGGCAAGATTGAGAGCGAGCAAACCGCGATTTGGCGCAAGGCGGAATTCATGCGTTCCGGCCGCCGCCGCAAGTTCGCCAATCGCGTCGGATGTCGCCTGCCCGAAAGCCAGTCCATAGCCGCGGGCGAACATGCCGCCGCGAATTGGAAACAGCCCCACAGGATTGGCGGATCGAGTCGGGATCGAGACGTCCGACCGGTTCAACGCGGCCGCGATCGTCGCCAGGTCGCGATCATCGAGATCGCGGGCTCGCGCATCAATGCCCTTGCGAGCGACACAATCCAGGACGGCGATTGTCGCCGCGACGGCGTGCTGTGCATTGCCGTTTCCGAGAGCTCGTGCGCCAGCCGCATCGCCACCTATCCGCAGGCGCCATAATATCTGCGCGCCATCCTTGAAGGCATGCAGCCTTACGTCGGCAACAATCTCGTCAAGCGGTAGCGCGCCACCGCCGTCGACAGTGACCGAGACTTTCGGACCTAGCCTGTGGAAAATATTCAGCTGGGCGATACGGTCGCGTATGGCGCCAGCAAGCGGTCGGGGGTCGACAATCTCCGTCGTATCATAGCCGGCAAGCGGTCCGGTCACTACTGATGTGCCGCTGCGGTCTTTGATCCCGAGATCGGCAAGGCCAGCGGCGAGATCGGGCGCCGAGCTTGCCGTCAAGCCTCTGATTTGCAAGCTGCCTCGCGAGGTGATCTCGATAATTCCGTTGCCATAGCGGGCCGCCATATCGGCGATTTTGCCAAGTTGAGTGGCAGAGAGACCGACTTCAGGGCCGAAGCGGACGAGCCAACCATCGCCGCTTAACATAGGTGCGGCAAGCGACGGGCATGCGCCCCTGCGCAACTGCGCTTTCATCTCACGGCCTCCTGCACCATCGCTTCGGCGGTGAAACGCGCGAGATCGTGATCGATGCTGTTGCGTTGCGGATGCCAGAGGTCGCGTCGCCGCGCCGATGCGAGGCGCGCCGCGATGGCACGCGCTGCTGCCGGGTTTTCACGCAGCAAAAATTTTCGCACCGTCGCGTCGCCCAGATAGGCATCATAGAGCGCTTCGATCAGTTCGCCTGGAATGGCACCCGTCGTCTCGGCGAATCCGACGAGCCGGTCGACGGTCTCTGCGAATTCCGCTGCGCCTCTCGGCCCATGTCGAAGCTGACCCGCGATGAAGCGCGGATTGAGCGCGCGGGCGCGCACCGTACGGGTGATGGCTTCGACGAGCGAGCGGGTGCGTGGGCATGTAGGATCGGTGCTATCGAGCACGACCACGTCGGCTTTGCCGTTCAATGCCGCGACGGCGGCTGCGAACCCGCCCATGAAGGCGACATCGGCCGAACCTTCGAGAATATCCCGGCCCGCATCGTCGCTATTATGAAGGAGCAGATCGGCTTCCACTACACGATCGACGAAAGCCCCCGCCGCCGGGCGTCCTTCGCCCTCGGCGCCTCCGAAAGCGTGCGAAGCGGCATCGAGGTACGCGCGGCCGAGTTCCTCGCGATTTTGCCAGGCGCCCCTGGCGAGCAGTTCCTCGATGCCGGCGCCATATGTT
Source organism: Methylovirgula sp. (assembly GCA_030040215.1). GTDB lineage: Bacteria > Pseudomonadota > Alphaproteobacteria > Rhizobiales > Beijerinckiaceae > Methylovirgula. Next base: position 10,816 of record JASHUD010000014.1, on the reverse strand, counting down.
CCGGGCGCGGAGCCGAAGATACGAAGGAGCGGACCGTTCCCGGCGCGCGCTGCGGCAGAGAGCGGGCTCTCTTCCGTTGTCTCCTCGCGGGCGGCTATGGTGCGAACGGCCAGGTCGAGCAGCGCGATCTGCGTCGGGAACATGTCGCGGAATAGGCCTGAAACGCGCCAAGTGACGTCGATCCGCGGTCCTTCGAGAGTGGCCGGCGGCAAAACTTCGATTCCGACGACGCGGCCCGTCGCCGCGTCCCATTGCGGTCTGCACCCCATGAGCGCCAGACCTTGGGCGATTTCCTCGCCGCCGGTCCGCAGGCTCGCCGAGCCCCAAAGATCGATCATTAGCGCACGCGGCCATTCGCCGTGATCCTGCAGAAATCGGCGCACCACTTCCGCGGCCGCCGCTTTCCCAAGATCATAGGCCGTCGGCGTGGGGAGCATGCGCGGATCGGCGGTGAAGAGATTGCGTCCCGTCGGCAGGACGTCGGTCCGTCCGCGTGCCGGCGCCCCGGATGGGCCGGGCGCAACATGCTTGCCGTCCAGCGCGGCAAGCAGCGCGGCGCGTTCGCGCCTTGCGCATTCCGCGCGCATCAAATCGCCGTCGTTTTCCGGCGTGCGGCCGAAAATGTGCAAACCGTCTTTGATCGCGAAATCTTTGAGGTCGCAGAGCCATGCGTCGATGCGCAGAAGTGCGGTATCGGCGGACTCTTCCTCGCCGATGCCGGCTTCGCACGCAAGACCGTTGCGGCGTGCCGTTGCTAAGATCAGCTTTGCAAGCCGGTCGCGACGCTGCCGATCGAGACCATCGGCTTGGGCATATTCCTCGAGCAGCCGTTCGAGTTCGCGCTGCGGCTCGCTCAAGCCCGCGCCGGTGAGCGGCGGCGTCAAATGACCGATCGTCACGGCCGAGATGCGGCGCTTGGCCTGAGCCGCCTCGCCCGGATTGCTGACGATGAAGGGATAGACCACGGGCAGCGCACCGGTGATGACTTCTGGAAAGCAATTTCGGCTGAGCGCAACGTTCTTCCCGGGCAGCCATTCGAGCGTTCCATGCGCGCCAACGTGGACGATGGCGTGGCAACCAAGTTTCTCACGCAACCAAGTCCCAAAAGCGACGAGCGCGTGGCGCGGGGCGAGCGCTGGATCATGGTAGTTGATCCGCCTGTCCGCTACGCAGCCCCGATCCGGCGCAAAGCAGACTGTAATGTTGCCAAAAGACGCGGCGCGGAATTGAAAGAAACCCTTTTCTGCGTCGCCTTCCGCTGCGCCCCAAGTTTCGAGCACTGCTGTGCGCGCCGTTTCGGGGAGCCGAGCGAAGGCCGCGAGATAATCCTGGAGCGGGAAAGAATCCGCGGCGTGCTCAAGCTGCTGCATGAGCGCACGGGAGGAGGATGGGATATCCTGCACATGGTAGCCTTCCGCGCGAAGATCGTACAGCATGGCGAGCACACTGGCCGGTACGTCGAGCCCGACCGCGTAGCCGGCGCGGCCGGGCGCGTTTGGATAGTCGGGGATGAGAATTGCGAGGCGACGCTCGCCACGCGGCGTCGCTTGCAACTTGAGAAAACATGCGATGCGCGTGGCGACCTGAGCGATGCGGTCGGGTTCCGGTTGATTAATCTGGATATTGGGCTCATCACCCGCGCCGTGCTGCTGTTTGAACGAAATCGCACCCGCCAGAATACGACCGTCTAGTTCGGGAAGCACCACATGCATAGCAAGATCGGCCGGCGTTAGGCCGCGCTGGCCGTTCGTCCAGGCATCACGCCGCGTAGTCGCAATAATGGCTTGGAATATCGGAATAGCCAACTTGTCGAACAGAGTTGGCGAGCTCGGTTCGGATGCGCTTGCAAACGCAGTGGTGGTCACGACCGCCGAAGGGCGCAATGTCTCGCTCGCCTGTTCGATGAGACGAATGGCTGTTTCGTCGCGCAGACTTTGTACGAAAATCGGCACTGCGATCACACCGCGCGCGTGAAGTTCGTCGCGGAGCGCATCAATCGGTTGCACGTCTTCTGCGAGCAGGATGGAGCGGTAAAAGATAAGGAGCACGGCCAGAGGACAGGAGGCGGCGTCCGCCACGAAGAAATCAAGCGTCACCACTCCATGGCCGGGTGCGTAGAAGCCTTGCTTGGCGAGTGGTCTCGCTTCGACGACCTCAAGCGCGCGCCCCGTAAGTCGCGCCAGGCTGCGCAGGAGCGAGCGCATATTTTCGGGGCCGCCTTCGCGGAAGTAGTCGAGCAGCGCGGCGCGCTGCGTTTGCGATATCGTCGAAAGCTGGGTAAGCCGCTCGTCATCGACACGGCATTCGCCCGGCAGCAAAACGAGTTGAATGTTTCTTTCACGCGCGATCGCTGCGAGCCGCTCGCAGCCATAGCTCCACCAATCGTAACCGCCGAGAATGCGTACAAGAATAACGCTCGCGTGAATGGCGACTTGATCGATCCAGAGATCGATCGACAGTGGATGGCGAAGATCGCGCAAAGAGGCGAGGCGCAGCGACGGGAGATCCGACCCTCGCGCCGCCGCGCGTAAGGCGGCAAGATCACTGTCCGTGAAGGAAAGAGCCGCCATCTCCGCCGGCGTCTGCTGAAGATCGACCGGTTCGATCAGGTCATCGAGCGAAGCCGATGTGGTGGCGAGAAGATGCATGGCTTACGCGCTCAATGTCGCCTCGACGGCGCCTCTGTCAATGCCTTTGAGGCCGATGACGACGAGGCGGGTCTTCAGCTCCTCACCGGGCGCCCAGCTCCGATCGTAGTAATGCGAGACACGGCTTCCGACGGCTTGGACGACCAGCCGCATCGGCTTCCCGGCCACGTGCGCGAAGCCTTTCAGTCTGAGGACGTGGGGCAGCGCCGTCGTCGCAGCTACGCGCCGCGCCAGATCCTCGGGACGGTGAATCGAGGGAAGATCGACAATCATACTTTCAAATTCATCATGTTTATGGTCAAGCTCGTCATCGTGAATCGTTTTGCGGTTCTCGATATCCTCTTCGACAGCGAGTTCCAGCCCCAGCAAAAGGGATGGTTCTATCTTCCCGTGGGCGCTCGGCACGACCTTGACGGCGCGCGAGAGATGGCTACCGACCAGCGAATTGGCATGCGCTCTTTGCGAATCGTCGAGCAGGTCGCTCTTCGACAAAATGATGAGGTCGGCGCAGGCGACCTGGTCGGCGAACACTTCTTCGACAGGATCGTCATGTGCAACTGAAGGATCGCCTGAGCGCTGCGCCTGCAGGGCATCGAGATCGGACGCCACGCGGCCCTCTGCCAAGGCAGCGCCATCCACGACCGCGACCACGCCGTCGACCGTGACACGGCTTTTGATGGCTGGCCACTGGAAGGCTTGGACCAGCGGCTTCGGCAACGCCAAACCCGACGTTTCGATAAGAATATGATCGACGCGTGGCTCCAACGAAAGAATGCGATCGAGCGCCGGAACAAACTCTTGCGCCACCGTACAGCAGATGCAACCGTTGGCGAGTTCGATCACATTCTCTCCCGGGCAGCTCTCGATGCCGCAGCTTTTCAAGATCTCACCATCAATACCAACATCTCCGAACTCATTGACGATGAGGGCGAGACGCTTTCCGTCCGCATGTTCCAGCAGATGTTGAATGATCGTCGTCTTCCCGGCGCCGAGAAATCCGGTTACCACAGTACAAGGGATGCGATCGAGAGAACCTGTCATGGGAATCCTTCCAGATTCTGAGAGTGGCAATGGGCTCGATTTATCCGCGCCGCTAAATTATCGGCGTCAACTTTCGTGAAGACACGATCCTTTAGCGTCGCCAAAAGTTCTCACGCTCTGGGCGCGCTCCGTATTTCCACATCGTCAAGGCCTTTCAACTTGTAGATGACATAGGACAAGATCCAGGCGGTAAGGAACAAGCCGATGATTGCGAAGCCGAGGCTGTTGAAGTTGTCGTTGAGCTTCTCGACAACGTCCCAGAAGCCGCCCTTCAATTGGAGCTGATCGCTGACCAGGCCGAGCGCCTCAATGCCGCCGATCACTACGGCAACCATCACCGACACAAGCGTGATCGTCATGTTGTAGTAAAGTTTGCGCATGGGCTTGATGAAGGCCCAATCGTAGGCGCCAAGCATCATCACGCCATCGGTCGTGTCGACGAGCGACATGCCGGCTGCGAAGAGAACTGGAAAAACCAAGATCGCCCCAATGGGTACACCTTTGGCCGCTTGCGCAGCCGAGACGCCGAACATAGCGACTTCGGTTGCCGTATCGAAGCCGAGACCGAACAAAAAGCCGATCGGGAACATATGCCAACTTTTCGTGACCAGCTTGAACAGCGGCCGGAATAGCCGCGCAAGGAAGCCGCGGTTGTTGAGCAGAATATCGAGGTCCTCATCAATATAGACACCGCCAGCGCGCACGCGGCGGTAGCTCTTATAAATGGAACCGAAGATGACAACGTTCATCACGGCAATGGCGAGAAGGAACACCGCCGAGACGCTCGTGCTGATCGTGCCGCCGATATCCTGGAAGCTCTGGAATCTGCCCAGCATGGTGGCAGCACCCGCAACTGCCGCCGCAACAAAGATCACGATTGCCGAATGGCCCATAGCGAAGAAGAAGCCGACAGACACAGGTCTCTGCTTCATCTGCATCAGCTTGCGTGTGACATTATCGATGGCAGCGATATGGTCGGCGTCCACCGCATGACGTAGGCCGAGCCCGTAGATAACCAGCGCTATGCCGAGCAGCGCGAACCGGTCGTGGAAGGCGATGAGCGCCCAGACCCAAGCGCCGACATTGAGGACAGCGAGGACGCCGTAAATCGCAACAAGACGCCCCTTCAGATCAGGCGCACTTTCATCGAATAGTCTTTTGATGATGTTGAGCACGGTTGCCTCTGCTTTGACGTCGTCTGTCATCGCAGAGGGGCTGGCCGGCTAGGCGGCTTTACCGCACCGGGACACCCCGCCCGATGCTTCTGCTCTGACGTCTGCGATGGCAGGTCTCCTGGCTCGCGGGTCATTGCCGCGCCCGCCTTCCCGGTCCATGCGGCCAGTGGCGAAAGGAAGCGGCTCGTCGCTTACAGTTGCGGGGACAGCTGCGGCTTGGGGCATTGGCGCCTGCACCGCATTCCCTTTTTAATCCCTTACGGGAACCATCGTTGCGATGGTAGCCATTGTGCCACGAACAATCAATACGCGGGGATATGTGAATAGGCGCTAATGAAAGCGGCAGGAACGCTCGTCAGAAAGGACACGCCTTGGGTTGAGATCTCGTTCGCTGTCGCGGGCCAGCGGGCACGTTAGCCCGACGGCCTATAATTTCAAAATCTAGAGGCCATTGGCTCTGACGCGGTACCAAACGCGAGTGTGCGGACATGCGCAGACAAGATATCGACGATGGACGATCGTATCTGTTCGCGGGTCCATGGAAGCCGATACACGCCTATGCCGGGGCGCGTTCGGCGCGCGGGAAACTCCGCCCACAGCCCTTCAATTCATCTTCCGCTGCGTGGCGCCAGTTGGCAATCTCGTCGCGAGTTCGTGCGCGGTCGAGACACAATCCAGAGGCGTTGTCGATCCGGCAAAGGCCGATGCCAGGGCTAGGAATCAATGAGCTATTCCGTCACAAAACTACGCATGACCGCGCTACTCAATCCCACGCAAGCGTCCCACCGTTCTGATATTCGATGACGCGGCTCTCAAAGAAGTTTTTTTCCTTTTTGAGGTCCATTGCTTCTGACATCCATGGGAAAGGATTTTCTGCCTTTCCAAAGACCGCCTCAAGGCCGATTTGCGCGCAGCGGCGGTTGGCGATGAAATACATGTACTCCTCGCAAAGTGCCGAATTGAGTCCAAGGAAGCCGCGAGGCATCGTGTCCCGGCCATAAGCAGCTTCTAGCTCCGCTGCCTCCTTCAACATTCCGCGAACCTCGTCCTGGAACGTGCGGTTCCATAGGTAAGGATTCTCGTTCTTAATCTGGTTGATCACGTCGATGCCGAAATTGAGATGGATACTCTCATCGCGTAGGATGTATTGATATTGCTCGGCAATGCCAACCATTTTGTTGCGACGCCCCAGCGAAAGAATCTGCGCGAAGCCGGTGTAGAACCACATGCCCTCGAAGATCACGTAGAAGGCGACGAGATCGCGCAGGAAGGCCTGATCGGCTTCGGGGGTGCCCGTCTTGAACTCCGGATCGTCGAGATGTCGCGTGTGCTTCAATGCCCAGGCCGCCTTGTCGGTGATCGAGGGAACCTCCCGATACATGTTGAAGAGTTCGCCTTCGTCGAGGCCGAGGCTATCCACGATATATTGGAAGGTATGAGTATGCACTGCTTCCTCGAATGCCTGCCGGAGGAGATATTGGCGGCATTCTGGATTGGTCAGATGCCGGTAGATGGCCAGCACGATGTTATTGGCAACGAGGGATTCGGAGGCCGCGAAGAAGCCGAGGTTGCGCTTGATGGCGCGTCGCTCGTCCTCTGTGAGGCCTTCCTTCGACTTCCAGAGGGCGATGTCGGCCTGCATCGAAACCTCGGTCGGCATCCAGTGGTTGTTGCATCCGGCGAGATATTTCATCCACGCCCATCGATATTTGAGCGGCAAGAGCTGGTTTACATCGGCGCGGCAATTGATCATCGCCTTGTCGTCCACCGAGACGCGGGCACCGGCGCGATCAATTGTGCCAAAGCCAGTCGATTCCGGCGCCGAAACTTCATTGGCGACAGAAGCTCGGTGGGCGGTGCGGGGCCGATCGGATATCATCTCTGACCAGTCGAGCATGGTGATGTTTTCCTCTTCGCCGCTTACTGGCAGGTTTCGCAGTGTGAATCGTCGATAGGGCAGGCCGTGGCTGACAGCGTGATCGGTTCGCGCTCGGTTGAAACGAAGGCGGACACGGCGTTGAGCTTGCCGTCTGTGCTCTTGAGCGTGGACTTCTCGACATGGGTCGCCGAGCGCGAACGCAGGTAATAGGTCGTCTTGAGACCGCGCCTCCAGGCGAGCCGATAGAGGGCGTCGAGCTGCTTGCCTGACGGTCTCGCGATATAGAGGTTGAGCGACTGCGCCTGATCGATCCATTTCTGCCGCCGGGCGGCTGCCTCGATCAGCCAAGTGGAGTCGATCTCGAATGCGGTGGCATACAGCGCTTTGAGATCTTCGGGGATTCGATCGATCATGCCGATGCTGCCATCGAAATATTTGAGATCGGAGATCATCACCTCGTCCCACAGCCCACGCCCCTTGAGATCGCGCACGAGGGCGCCGTTTACGACGGTGAAATCGCCCGACATGTTCGATTTGACGAAGAGATTCTGGTAGACGGGCTCAATCGACTGGGCGACGCCACAAATGTTCGAAATTGTCGCCGTGGGCGCGATCGCCATCGTATTGGAGTTGCGCATGCCGATGCTCTTCACCCGTTCCCGCAACGGCTCCCAGTCGAGCGAGCTGGAAAGGTCGAGATCGAGCCCGCTGCGGGCTTTCGCCAGCAGCTCGATCGAGTCGATAGGAAGGATGCCATGCGACCAGAGCGAACCCTCGAAAGAAGGGTAGCGGCCGCGCTCTGCGGCGAGATCGACCGAGGCCGAGATCGCGTGGAAGGAGATTACCTCCATGCTTTCGTCGGCGAAGCGAATGGCCGCATCCGAGGCATACGGCAGGCGCAAGGTTTGCAGCGCGTCCTGAAAGCCCATGATTCCGAGCCCGACAGGGCGATGCTTGAGGTTGGACCTCCGCGCCTCGGGGATTGTGTAGAAATTGATGTCGATGACGTTATCGAGCATCCGCATCGCCGTCTTTACCGTCCGGGCCACGCGGACGTGATCGAGTCCGTCGGCCGCCACATGCGTTGCTAGGTTCACCGAGCCGAGATTGCACACCGCGACCTCGTCATTCGATGTGTTAAGCGTGATTTCGGTGCAGAGATTGGACGAGTGAACTATGCCCGCATGCTGCTGTGGTGAGCGGATGTTGCAGGGGTCCTTGAAGGTGATCCACGGGTGCCCGGTCTCGAACAGCATGGTCAGCATGCGCCGCCAGAGCTCAGCGGCGCGGACCTGCTTGAAGACATGGATCTCTCCCCGAGCGGCCTTGGCCTCATAGACCTCATAGGCCGCCTTGAAGGCGTCGCCGAAAAGATCATGCAAATCCGGCGTTTCGTCGGGCGAGAATAGAGTCCACAGGCCGTCTTCGGCGAGGCGCTGCATGAATAGGTCCGGCACCCAGTTTGCCGTATTCATGTCGTGCGTGCGTCTGCGATCGTCGCCGGTGTTCTTGCGCAGATCGAGAAATTCTTCAATGTCGATGTGCCAGGTTTCGAGATAGGCGCACACAGCGCCCTTGCGCTTGCCACCTTGGTTGACTGCGATCGCTGTGTCGTTAGCGACTTTCAAGAACGGTACCACGCCCTGGCTTTCGCCGTTCGTGCCCTTGATGTGGGCACCGAGTCCGCGCACCCGCGTCCAGTCGTTGCCAAGACCGCCGGAATATTTTGCGAGTAGCGCATTGTCCTTCACGCTCTTGAAGATCCCCTCGAGATCGTCCGGGACGGTCGTCAGGAAGCAAGAGGAAAGCTGCGGCCGCGGCGTCCCGGCATTGAACAGCGTCGGCGTCGACGCCATGAAATCGAATGAGGAAAGGAGCTCATAGAACTCAATCGCCTTCGCCTCCCGATCGATCTCACGCAAGCTGAGCCCCATGGCGACTCGCATGAAGAAGGCTTGCGGAAGTTCGAAGCGCGTACCGCGCGCGTGCAGAAAATATCGGTCATAGAGCGTCTGAAGTCCGAGAAAGTCGAACTGAAGATCGCGCTCGGGCTTCAGCGCCGCCGCAATCCGGTCGATGTCGAAGCGCGCGAGTTCCGGATCGAGCAGTTCAGCGGAGATGCCGGCGCTCAGGTAAGCATGGAAATAGTCGCCGTAGCGCTCCGCCATTTCGGCTTGTGTTGCCTGCTCGGGACGGCCGGCGATGAAGCTCAGCGCCTCCCGGCGCAGTTTGTCGAGCAGGAGGCGCGCGCTCACCTTGGCGTAGTCCGGCTCAGTCTCGATCAACGTGCGGGCGGCGAGGATTGGTGCCAGCGCCAGTTCGTCGAATGAAATACCGTCATAGAGATTGCGATAGGCTTCAGAGAGCACCGCCTTCGCCGAAACGTCGGGGAGGCCGAGGCATGCCTCGTCGACAACTGCTGCCATGCGCGCAGAATCGACAGGCACGAGCGAGTCGTCTGCTGTTTTCATGCGGAGCAACTGCGCAGGTGCGGCCGCCGATTTCGCCTCTGCACCCGCTTTGGCGCGCGCCTTCGCGCGCTCCTCGCGATAGAGCACGTAGGCGCGGGCGACCTTATGATGTTCGCCACGCATCAACGCGAGTTCGACCTGATCCTGTACGTCCTCGATATCGAAGGTGCGGCTGGCATCAGCACGCCTCGTGAGGTTCGTAAGGATTTGGTTGGTGAGAGCAGCGACCACGTCATGGACGCGGCGTGACGCGGCGGCCGCGTTGCCTTCAACCGCCAGGAAGGCTTTCGTCAGCGCGATGGCAATCTTCGTGGAATCGAAGGGCGTCACCGACCCGTTGCGGCGGATCAGTTGGTATCCCGGCTCAGCCGCCGGCTTTGGTTCACCACTTGGATGAATGGAAGCGGAACTCGGCGCGCATTCGGCCTGCAAAGCAAGAGACATCGGCTTGAACCCCAATGTTGGGGGCAAAGGCCGAGCGGACGCATGCAGGAAACCGAACGCATGGCATCCGGCGCAAGCGACCCACCGGGACACCCCGCCCGAGGACGTTTCAACGTGTCGCGGCAGGTCTCCTGGCTCGCGGGTCGTCGCTTCCGTCCCGTCTTCCCGAGATCTTGGCGATCTCAGTGACATCGATGGACGTCGGCTCACCGCTTACAGTTGCGGGGGCAGCTCCGGCCTTGCCAGCAAGCGCACCGGATTCCCTCTTAGCTCCGGCGCCGACAAACGGCCCAGAGAACCACGAACACATACAGTGTGACTTCCGCGCCGCAACGAGTCAAGAAATTGTGCGCGTGTTGCATTGCCGTGGGCGAATGGGGGGAAGAAGCGATTGTGTCACAGAGAGTCTGCCATTTTGTCCGCGGGGGAGATTCGAAGTCGATCGCGGCATAAACGCAGAAACCCTGTCTCGGCGTCTAGGCGCGCCGGACAAGGATGCTAAGGACGTTCGAGACGCCACACGTCGGCGAAAAATGGAAATCGGTTCGTTTTCTTCCTTGACACGGCCAAGACTTAGGCAGCACTTTTAGAGTGATGGCTCCCTTCGGGGATTAATAGGGAACACGGTGTGGTCTATCGACCAAAGCCGTGGCTGCCCCCGCAACTGTAAGCGGCGAGTCGTGCGCCTTATGCCACTGGGCAACCGGGAAGGCGGCGCAGGACAAGGACCCGCAAGCCAGGAGACCTGCCATCGGCCGTGGTCACGCGCGGACACGTCGGGCGGGGTGCCCCGATGGGGGGAAGATGCGTATCTGAAGAGGGGCGCACCGTTCGCTTTGGTCCGCAGTGACGTGTCACGTCGCTGCGAGGCCCTATGTTTCTCGTCAAGTCAGGATTTTGCGCGCGTCGCAGCGCGCTTATTCTTTTGTCCAGTCTTATTGCTCTAACGCTCTTGCCATGCGGCGCCTCTGCCCAGGTTGCTACGGGTCAGGCCGCAAACCAACCGCAAGGGTTGCCGGAAATCCTGGTGACATCGCCGACAACCGTTCCGACCCCCGAGAGCGACGTTGCCAGCAGCATCACTGTTATTACAAGCCAGCAGATCGCCGAGCATCAATGGCGCACCGTGCCAGATGCTTTGGAGACAGTGCCCGGCCT
>JASHUD010000013.1 GCA_030040215.1 Methylovirgula sp. | reverse complement strand
AGATAGGCCCGGGCGATCCCTTCCCTTTTGAACCCATTGCGCTCCAGTAGTTTTATCGAAGCTTCGTTGTGGGGCAAGCACGCCGCTTCGATCCGATGCAGCCGCAAGCTCGTGAAGGCAAATCCCGCCGTGGCGCGCACCGACCGCGACATCAGGCCCTTTCCGGCGAAAGGCAGGCCCATCCAGTAGCCGAGCGTCGCCGCCTGCGCGACGCCGCGCTTGATCTGGCCGAGCGTCAAGCCGCCGACCAGCGCATCGTCGTTCTCGCGGAAGATGAGAAAAGGATAGGCTTGGTCTTCCGCGATCTCCTGCGCATGCCGGCGCAGCCTGCGGCGGAAGGCGACACGGGTCAAGTCGTCCCCCGGCCAAGTCGGCTCCCACGGCGTGAGGAACGCGCGGCTGTGCTCGCGCAATTCGGCCCAGGCTTCATAATCGCGCATCTCGGGTGGACGCAGATAGACGCCTTCGCCGCGCACGAAGTTTGCAATGTCGTTCGTCGGTCCGAGACGAAACAGTGCCAAGCCGCCGCCCTCCCGCTAGATCGAACCGAGCCGCGCGCCGACGCGGTCCGGCGCATATACTTTAGCGATCGGCCCGATGGCCGCAACCGTCGGCGGCGAGCGTAACGCGGCAGCGCCCGCGGCGCGAATCTCGGTAACGGTGAGAGCATCGATCCGCTCGATGATCTCCTGGCGCGGCAAAACACGGCCGAAGGCGAGCATTTGTCGGGCGATCTGTTCGGCGCGCGCCACCGGCGATTCGAGGGCGCTCAAGACCGCAACTTTCATCTGCGCCTTGGCGCGCGCGATTTCGTTGTCGCTGAGGTCGTGGGCTGCCGCGGCAAGGCAATCGAGGGAGACCGCCATCAGCTCGGCGACTTGCGCCGCGCCCGTCGCCGCGTAGAAGCCAAAGAGACCGGCGTCCGAATAGCTCCAATGGAAGGAATAGATCGCATAAGCGAGGCCGCGCTTCTCGCGCACCTCCTGAAAGAGCCTCGACGACATTCCGCCGCCCACCGTATTGGCAAAGACGTTCAGCGCATAATGGGCGGGTTCGGCGTACGGCAAACCCGCGAAGCCGATGACGATGTGCGCTTGTTCGAGCTTGCGCTTCGCGTATTTCGCGCCGCCGACGTAACGAGCCGGGACAACTTCTTCGGCGGCGCGGCTGGGTAACGGTGCGAAACGCGCCGCGGCGGCATCGACAATCGCGGCGTGATCGACGGCGCCGGCCGCGCCGATCGTGATCGCCCCGCTGCCGTAATGGCTTTCCAGATAGGCGGCGATCATCGAGCGATCGAAACCGCGCACCTGCTCCGGCGTGCCGAGAATCGGCGAACCGATCGGCTGCTCCGGAAAGGCGGCGGCGTTGAAGAGATCGAAGACGAGATCGTCGGGCGTGTCCTCGACCGCGCCGATCTCCTGAAGGATGACGCCTTTCTCGCGTTCGAGTTCCTGCGGCTCAAACGTGCTCTCGGTCAGGATATCGGCGAGAATGTCGAGCGCCAGGTTGGTATCGGCGGCGAGCACGTGGGCGTAATAGGCGGTCTGCTCGACGCCGGTCGCGGCGTTGAGATCGCCGCCTGCCCCTTCGATCTCGTCGGCGATGTCGCGTGCCGAGCGCCGCCGCGTGCCCTTGAACGCCATGTGCTCCAAAAGGTGCGATAGGCCGCGTTCGCGCGGCCGCTCATGCCGCGAACCGGCCGCGACCCAGACGCCGAGCGATGCCGTCTCGAGGTTCTCCATGCGGTCGCTGACGATCCGAAGACCGGACGGCAGGTTGGTGATCTCGACGCTCATGACGCCGCCCTTTTGGAAGCGTCGAACCGGGCGCGCATGTAGGCTGCAAGCTCAGCCGGGTCGTTGGCGACCACGTCGAAACGTTCTTGGCGCGAGAATAGATCGGCAAGCCGCGGCGGCAATTGCGGCACGACCCCGGTCGCCCGTTCGACGGCGGCGGGAAATTTCGCCGGATGCGCGGTGCCGAGCACGATCATGGGAACCTGCGGCTTTGCCTTGAGCCCGGCGCGCGCCGCGCCGACGCCCACCGCGGTGTGCGGATCGATGAGCTTTTGCGCCTCGCGCCACACGCGCGCGATCTCCTCGGTCGTTTCCGTTTCTCCGATCCGCACCGCGTCGAAATCGCCGCGAATCGCCGCAAGCGGCCCGGAATCGATGCCGAAGCCTCCCGCCTGTTGCAAAGCACCCATAAGACGGCGAATCGCAGCCGAATCGCGTCGATAGGCTTCAAACAACAGCCTCTCGAAGTTCGACGATACCTGAATGTCCATTGAGGGCGATTGTGTGGCTTGAACCTCGCCGACGTCGTAGCGGCCGGTCGCCAACGCCCGCGCCAGAATATCGTTCGCATTGGTGGCAATTGCGAGGCGCTCGACCGACAAACCCATTCGCTTGGCAACCCATCCGGCAAACACGTCGCCGAAATTTCCCGTCGGTACAGCGAACGATACCGTCCGGCGGGGAGCGCCAAGCGCCACCGCGCTTACAAAATAATACGCGGCCTGCGCGACCAGCCGCGCCCAATTGATCGAATTCACGCCGGAAAGCGCAAACTCGTCGCGAAATCTTTTGTTGGCGAAGAGAGCTTTGACGAGCGCCTGGGCATCGTCGAACGTGCCGTCGACGGCGACGACATGCACGTTGTCGGCGACGACGGTGGTCATCTGGCGGCGCTGAACGTCGGAGATGCGGCCTTTCGGGTAAAGGATGAAGAGATCGACTTCGGCGACGTCGCGGAAAGCCGCGACGGCCGCCGCGCCGGTGTCGCCCGAAGTCGCAACGAGGATTGTCGCGCGTTTGCCGCGCGCCGCGAATGCCTGCGGCATGAGCCGGCCGAGGAACTGCATCGCCAGATCCTTGAAGGCGAGAGTCGGGCCATGGAAAAGTTCAAGAAGGAAAAGATTGTCGCCGATCTGCGTCAGCGGCGTCACCGCCGCATCATCAAAGCTGGCGTAGGCCGCATCGATCGCGGCGCGCAGCGCCTTGCGGTCGAGCGCATTGCCGACGAACGGCGCGATGACCGCCTCGGCCGCCGCCGCATAAGGCAAGCCGGCAAAGCCGGCGATCTCGCGCTCCGACAGCCGTGGGTAGGCCTCGGGAAGGTAGAGGCCGCCGTCCTGGGCGAGACCTGCGATCAAGGCGTCGGTGAAGGAAAGCGAAGGCGCTTCGCCGCGCGTCGAAAGATAATTCAACTTTTGGGCCTTTTCGCTCGATTGGCGTGCGCCCGTTTAGCACAAAAAGATCGAAAGGAGAGGATTTGCCGCAATTCCTGGTAACCGGAATTCCTCAAGCAGAAACAATATGTTGGCGTTGGATCGGAAATCCAGGAGGGGGATGAAGCTTATTCCCCGTACCAGCGGGCGCGAAGAAAGTTCGCGAAAACCAGGAGCATTCCGGCCGCCAGGCCGAACCAGGTGAGCGCATAATCCAGGTGATTGTTGGGGATATCGATCTCGGTCATGCCGCCGATCGGCCAACCGCCGGGCATCGGCTTGGCATCGGCGTCGACGACGAAGGGCGCCGCCGGCGCAAGTCTGAAGTGGGCGGCGATGGCGGCGGGATCGCGGGTAAAGAAGATGTCTTTCTCCGGCTCGTCGGCAGGCGTGAAGAGATTGCGCGTCTGCGGCGGCCGCATCAGCCCGATGACCTGCGTCTCCCCTTCGATCTCGCTTTTCGCCCGCTCTGCATTGGTGAGACCGACCGGCACGAAACCGCGGTTCACCACGACGAAACCGCCGGAGTCGAGCTTGAACGGGGTCAGGATGAGATAGCCCGGGCCGAGATCATTGGGGCCGGCGCCGTAGAAAACGAGCGCCTCCTTGCCGTTCTCGTAACGGCCGGTGAGCTCGACGTGCCGATAGGCATAGTCAGCGGGCGCAAGGCGCCCCCAGGACGCCAGATCGGGCGGCGGCTGCGGCGGCGCCTTGGTGCGCGTCGCAATTTCGGCAATCAAGGTTTCTTTCCAGGCGAGCCGGTGCAGTTGCCATACGCCGAGCGAGACCAGAATGCCGCCGGTGATCAGGACAAACAGAACGGGCCCGAGAAGGCCTTTGCGGGCGGGTTGCGCGATATCGGCCAAATTCTCAGCTCTCAAGCCGCCCCTGCCCGGCCTTATTGCGATACTGCAACGCGATCAGCAGGCCCTTTAGCGGCCGCAACATGCCGAGGCAAACGATCGCCCCCAACGGAAGAAAGACGACGATATAGACCCAGATCGGCGGCTCGAACATGACTTCGACCCACAACACCGCGCCGACGATCACAAAGCCGCCGAACAACATCACGAACACGGCGGGGCCGTCGCCGGCATCGGCAAAGCCGAAGTTCAATCCGCAGGCTTTGCAAGCCGGCGCGACGTCGAGAAAGCCCGCAAATGTCGAGCCGCGTCGGCAACGCGGGCAACGCCCCGCAAGGCCGGTCAAGATGGCCAGCGGCAGACTGTCGCTCGTATCGCCGCTCATCGTGGTCCCATTGCGCGGCGAAGGATCTTCGGCAAATCGCGGCGCGATGCCTCAGTGCTCCATCGGGGCGCCCCATGTACCCCAAACATAGATGCAGGAGAAGAGGAAGAGCCAGACCACGTCGACGAAATGCCAATACCAGGCGGCGAACTCGAAGCCGAGATGGCGTTGCGGCGTGAACTGCCCGGCGAAAGCGCGGATCAGGCAGACGGTCAGGAAGATCGTTCCGATGATGACGTGGAAACCGTGAAAGCCCGTGGCCATGAAGAAGGTCGACCCGAAAATCGAGCCTTTGAAGGCGAAGGGCGCAGAATAAAACTCGTAGGCCTGGCAGCAGGTAAACGCGGTGCCCAGTAGAATCGTAACAATGAGGCCGTTCTTCAGATTTGCGCGGTCATTGTTGAGCAAAGCATGATGCGCCCAGGTCACTGTCGTGGCCGAGGTCAACAGAATGAGGGTGTTGAGCAGCGGCAAATGCCAGGGATCGATCGCTTCGATGCCCTTCGGCGGCCAATGGCCGCCGGTGAAGGCGACGCGCGCATATTGAATTTTCTCATTCGCATCGAGGCTGGCATCGAAGAACGCCCAGAACCAGGCGACGAAGAACATCACCTCCGAGGCGATGAAGAGGATCATCCCATAGCGCAGCCCGATCGCCACGACGCGGGTGTGTTGGCCCTGAAATTCCGCTTCCCTGATGACGTCTATCCACCAGGAAGCCATGACATAGAGGACTAGGATCAGGCCGGCGCCAAAAATGTAACCGCCTGCCTGCGCGTGGAAGAGGACGATGGAGTGCATCCACATGATCCCACCCAGCGCCATCACGAAGGCGCCGAGCGCCCCGAGGATCGGCCAGGGGCTTGGATCGACGAGATGATACTCGTGGTTCGGTTTTGTGTGGACGTCCGCCATCAGTCTGTCCCCTCTGCCTGCGCCTACGTTCATGGCGGCTCGGCGATACGCGCGCCAACCTCGCCGTTTGCCCCGATTGCCGCACTAGGTCAAGGCGGCGAATCATCCTTCAAAGTTTCGGTCCGCTTTCACTCGCCGCGGTCAATGGCGCAACGGCCGGCCGCGGATAGAAAGTATAGGAAAGTGTAAGTTCTTCGATCCTGTCCATCGTCTCGTCGCGTTCGAGCGCCGGGTCCAGGAAGAAGACCACCGGCATTTCCGCGGTCTGGTGGGGGCCCAGGTGCTGCTCGGTAAAACAGAAACAGGCGAGCTTGTCGAAATAGGCGCCGCTCTGCCCGGGCGAGACGTTGTAGGCGGCGCGCGCCGCCGTCTCCTCGCCGGACAGATTCGTGACCTTGAAGAACACGGTGGCGGTCTTGCCGGTCAGCAACTTGATCTGCGACGTTTCCGGTGCGAAGCGCCAATTCAAACCGGGCGCGACGTTGGCATCGAAGTGAACGACCAGCATGCGCGTTCCCGCAACGCCGGGCGCCGCCTTGGCGACCTGCGTCGTGCCGGCGAAACCCGTTCTGGCGCAGAAGACCCGATAGAGCGGAACCGCGGCGAAGGAGAGGCCGAGCATCGACAGCGTTGCCGTAACGACGCCGACTGCGATCCACGTGTCGCGGCCCGAACGGCTGGGAGGAGAATTACGAGGAACTGCCATGCGTCACAACGGTCGATTGAGGATACCCGGATCGAGCTTGACGATCGTCACGGCGTAAAAGAGCAGAACCAGGAGACCGACCGCGAGTCCGATCGCGATGTTCCTCTGCCGCCGGCTTTTGATCTGCTCGGGCGTGAGCACGGTTTCTTCGGATCGGTGTTCAAGTTCCATGGCAGCCTCAAGATCCGGTCGCCAGCGCGATGATGCGCTCGCCCAGGAGCTCGGCGAACAACAGAAAGAGATAGAGGATCGAAAAACCGAACAGCCGCATCGCACATTGGTTGGCGCGGTCGCCGCTGCGGACGCGATAGACGTCGAACGCGAGGGCGACGAAGGCGGCGCCAAGAACGGCGCTGAGACATCCATAAAAGACCGATGCGAAACCGAGCAGGAAAGGCGCCGCGCCGAGCAGCGCCAGGACGAGGCTGTAGATCAGGATCTCAAGCCGCGTACGGTCGGCTCCCTTGACGTTCGGCAGCATCGGCACGCCGGCACGCCCGTATTCGGCCGAGCGCACCAAAGCGAGCGCCCAGAAGTGCGGCGGCGTCCAAACAAAGATGAGCGTGAAGAGGATGAGCGCGCAAAGGCTCACCTGCCCGGTTGCAGCCACATAGCCGACGAGCGGCGGCAGTGCGCCGGCAGCGCCGCCGATGACGATGTTCTGCGGCGTCGAGCGCTTGAGCCACATTGTATAAATCGCGACGTAGAAGAAGATCGTGAAGGCGAGCAGCGCGGCGGCGAAGAGATTGGCGACGAGAGCCAGCGTCAGTACGGCGAAAACTGCCAGCGTCAACCCGAAGCCGAGCGCTTCCCGGCCGGTGATTTTGCCGGTTGGGATCGGACGCCGGCAGGTGCGGCGCATCAAGGCGTCGATATCGGCGTCATACCACATGTTCAGCGCCCCCGCGGCGCCGGCCCCGACCGCGATCGCCAGCAGCGAGGCAAAGCCAATGACGACATTGACGTGATGCGGCGCGAACAGAAGCCCGGTCAACGCCGTGAAGACAACGAGCGACATCACCCGCGGTTTTAAAAGCGCAATATAGTCGCGCGGGCTTGCGGCGGAGATCGCCGCAATGCCCGGAACTGCGCTGCTTTCTTCGAGGAATGCCATGCGCGGCTTACATCCCCAGCGTTTTCAAAGCGCAGCCGCGGCTGGCCTGTATCAATGTTCCGACCCGACGATCCGCGGCAATGCCTCATAGGAGTGGAACGGCGGCGGTGAAGTGAGAGTCCATTCGAGCGTGGTCGCCCCGGGCCCCCAAGGATTATTGCCGGCGACGCGCTTTTTCGCGAAGGCATCAAAGACCACATAGACGAACACGAGAACCCCGATGCCGGAGAGATAGGCGCCACTGGAGGAGACTTCGTTCCACAGCCTATAGGCGTCGGGGTAATCGATATAGCGCCGCGGCATTCCCGCAAGACCAAGGAAATGCTGCGGAAAGAAGGTGACGTTGACGCCGACGAACATCAGCCAGAAATGGATCTTGCCGAGCGTTTCGTTATACATGTACCCGGTCATTTTCGGGAACCAGTAATAGAAGCCCGCGAAGATCGCGAACACCGCCCCGAGCGACAAAACGTAGTGGAAATGTGCCACAACGTAATAGGTTCCGTGCAGGGCGCGATCGATGCCGGCATTGGCAAGGACGACTCCGGTGACGCCGCCGATGACGAAGAGAATGATGAATCCGGTCGCCCATAACATCGGCGTCTTGAACGAGATCGAACCGCCCCACATCGTGGCGATCCAAGAAAACACCTTCACGCCCGTCGGCACCGCGATCACCATCGTCGCGAAAACGAAGTAGCGCTGGGTGTCGAGCGACAGGCCGACCGTGAACATGTGGTGGGCCCAGACCAGGAAGCCGACGATGCCGATCGCCACCATCGCATAGACCATGCCGAGATAGCCGAATATCGGCTTGCGGGAGAAGGTCGAGATGATTTGGCTGACCATGCCGAAGCCCGGCAGGATCATGATATAGACCTCAGGGTGACCGAAGAACCAGAACAAATGCAGGAACAGGATCGGATCGCCGCCGCCCGACGGCTTGAAGAAGGTCGTGCCGAAATTGCGGTCGGTGAGCAGCATGGTAATCGCGCCGGCGAGCACCGGCAGCGCCAGCACCAGAAGGAAGGCTGTCACCAGAACCGACCAAACGAACAGCGGCATTCTATGCAACGTCATGCCGGGGGCGCGCATGTTGAAGATCGTGGTGATGAAATTGATCGCGCCGAGGATCGAGGACGCGCCGGCGAGATGGATCGACAGAATGACGAAATCCATCGCCGGACCGGGAAAGCCGATCTCTGACAGGGGTGGATAGAGGACCCATCCGCCGCCAAAGCCCTTCATGCCGGGAGCTCCTTCCATGAAGAACGAGGTCAAGAACAGCGCGAAGGAAGCCGGCAACAGCCAGAACGAAATATTGTTCATCCGCGGGAAGGCCATGTCGGGAGCACCGATCAGCAGCGGAACCAGCCAATTGCCGAATCCCCCCATCATTGCCGGCATGATCACGAAGAAAATCATCGTGAGGCCATGCATTGTGACGAACACGTTGTAGAGGTTCTTGGCGTAGTCCGTCGCAAG
The DNA here is from genome assembly GCA_030040215.1 of Methylovirgula sp. Taxonomy (GTDB): domain Bacteria; phylum Pseudomonadota; class Alphaproteobacteria; order Rhizobiales; family Beijerinckiaceae; genus Methylovirgula. The sequence goes on along the minus strand of JASHUD010000013.1, from coordinate 5,778 downwards.
GGCCGGCGGCGCGCCGTGCAGAATCTCGGCGAGGAACGGAAAGACCTGCAGGCCGGGCTGCTGAAGCTCCGCCCGCATCGCGATCGACAAAGCGCCGCCGAAAAGCCCGGCGCAGATCGCAAAGCAAAGATAGAGCGTGCCGATGTCCTTGTGGTTGGTCGAATACATGAAGCGGCGCCATCCCGTCGGATGGGCGGGAGCCTTGTCATGAGCGGTCGCGATCGTGTCCATCTCTACTTTCCCCGAAGTGTCGTTGACGTGTCGAACAATCGGCCTGAGGGATTAGTTTCCGGCCGCGACGGGAGTTGTGTTGTCGGCATAGTGGAGCTTCGCGCCCTTCGCCGAAGCGAACTTCTTCTTCGCCGTGGCGAGCCAAGCCGTATATTCGTCCGCGCTCACCACCCGGATGGCGATCGGCATATCGGCGTGATCCTCGCCGCAAAGTTCCGAACACTGGCCGTAATAGACGCCTTCCCGCTCGGCCCTGAACCAAGTCTCGTTGAGGCGGCCGGGCACGGCATCGATACGGACGCCGAAAGAAGGAACGACGAAGCCATGGATGACGTCGGAGGACGTCACCTGCACAAGCACGGTCTTGTTGACCGGCACGACGGCCTCGTTGTCGACGGAAAGCTTGCTAATATCGCCCGGCTTTAGATCGCTCGGGTCCTTGATATAGGAATCGAAGCTGAAGCCGCCGCCTTGATCGGGCGGGTATTGATAGCTCCAATACCATTGGTGACCCGTAACTTTCACCGTCATGTCGGTTGCCGGAATGACGAGCTGATGATCGAGCAAGCGAAACGAAGGGATCGCGATCACCACCAGAATCAGAACCGGAATCAGCGTCCAGGCAACTTCGAGGCCGGTGTTGTGGGTCAGCGCCGATGGCGTCGGATTGGCCTTCTCGTTGAACCGGAAGATGCAATAGAGAATCAGCGCGGCGACGAATAGGCTGACCGCGAAAATGATCGGGGTCAGAATGTCATTGTGGAAAAATTCCATTTCCTGGGCGATCGGGGTCACCGCAGCCTGCAGGCCTATTTCTCCCGGATCGGGATGACCGAAGCCGGCCCATGCGGGAACGGTGCAAAAAGCCAAGCACGCGCCGGCGAGCGCCAAGCCAATGCTGCAAGTTTCGGCTCTCCAGCCAAATCTGGGCAGAAATCTCATATCGCTCCCCTGCCACGGCTCATATTCATTCTCTTTCCGCCGCAGCGGCCGAGCAATTCGTGGCTAACCCGTTCCAAACCACAAAGATTTGTTTCACGCAACACGCCTCCCCCACGGCCGGCTTGCGGCATAAACGCGCGAGGTCATGTAAAAGCCGCGATTTCGCGTTGCAGCGCCATTGCCGCGCGGACCCGTGCATAGGCTCGCGCGGATTTCCAACCGCGTCGCGGTACGTTAAGAAAAATGCGAGGGTTTGCGTCACGATTTCGATTCGATCGCAGCAACCTCGCCGCGCTTTGCCGATCCAGCGAACGCTGGCGCCCGCTGCGGCGGCTACACGGCGGGGAACGCGTATGACCGATCTTTCTGCGCATCGCCGGATCATCGCCCGACTTCCCATCTTGCTTGGCCTCTGCGCGTTTCTTGTGTGCGGCGCAGCAAACCCGGGCGCGACGCAAGGCGTGGTCAAGTCCAAACACGGCGATTGGGAGCTGCGCTGCGAGACGCCGCCGGGCGCCATGCATGAACAATGCGCGTTGGTGCAAAGCGTCGCGGCGGAAGACCGGCCGAACATCAATCTGGTCGTCATCGTGCTGAAAACCGCGGACGGCAAAGGCCGGCTGCTGCGGGTCATCGCGCCGCTCGGCGTGCTGCTGCCCTCGGGGCTCGGACTCAAGATCGACAATACGGACATCGGGCGCGCCGGCTTCGTGCGTTGCTTGCCGACCGGATGCATCGCCGAGGTGGTGCTGCAAGACAAGCTCATCAATCAGATGAGGAACGGCCATAATGCGACCTTCATCATCTTTCAGACACCCGAGCAAGGGATCGGCATTCCGCTCGCGCTCAATGGGTTCGGCGAAGGATTTGACGCTCTGCCTTGACGCGTTTGCCAAGACTGGCGTCTTGGGCTGCACGCCGGAGAATTTCTGCTATTGTCATCGAGCCAACTTTATTCGGGTTGATTGAGTTTGGAGCCGGGAGACATGCAACGGCATGTTCGAGCCACTGCTGAACGCGCTGGGGTGATTGCTTCCTGCAAGGAATTTGGGGGAACGGCTGTCCGGCGCGCATGGTGCTCCATCTTGGCGATCCTCGCGATCGGAATGGCCGGCTGCAGCCGCAATACCGGCAGTTTCGACGTCGATGAGCCGGCCCAGGCCAAGTGGAATAATTTGATGGCGCTGGTCGAGTTCAAACCGCTGCCCAGGCAGCCGGAGCCGACCGATCCGCTTCTCTGCCCGGAAATCCATATTCTCGACGGCACCTCGGCCGACCGGATCTATGCGCCGGGGCCCGAACAGTCGAACGAGACCGTGCGCTACCAATTCTCGATCGAGAATGTGGCGCGTGGCTGCCAGATCAACGGCAAACAGGCGGCCATGAAAATCGGCGTCGAAGGCCGGATTTTGCTCGGGCCGGCGGGCAGCCCCGGTACCTATCCCGCGCCGATCCGCGTCGCGATCATCGACTCAAGCGACGGCAATCCGGTCGTCAGCAAGCTTTACCAGGTGCCGGCCAGCGTGCCCGACGGCCAGACGGAAGCGCCGTTCACGCTGGTGACCGATCCGCTCAGTATTCCCACGACCGCCAATTTCGCGGAGAGTTACACGATCAAGGTCGGGTTCGATTCGGCCGGCAACGGCAAGAAACAGCCTTCCGCCGAGACCGCTTCGACGGATTCCTCCGCTGCCGCGCCAGGCTCGACCGACTCGACGCCGGCGCGCCACCATCATCATCACCGCAATTTCGGCAATCCCGACAACAGCGGCGGCAGTACGGATTGAGGCGGGCAAGGCTCCAACATGCCGCGCCTCAGCGTCAGCGTCGAACGTTTCCCGATCGCCGGTTCCTTCGTCATTTCGCGCGGCGCCAAGACCGAGGCGAGCGTCGTCGTCGCGACGCTGGAAGCCGGCGGGTTTCGCGGCCGCGGCGAATGCGTGCCTTATGCGCGCTACGGCGAGAGCGTCGAGTCCGTCCTCGCCGCGATCGAATCGATTCGACCCGCGATCGAAGCCGGCGCCGGCAGGATCGATTTGCAAAGCTTGATGCCGCGCGGCGCGGCCCGCAACGCGCTCGATTGCGCGTTCTGGGATCTCGAAGCCAAGCGGCGCGGGGTTCGCGTTTATGCGCTCGCCGGTCTTCCCGCGCCTCAGCCGACGATCACGGCATTTACAATCTCGCTCGGCGCGCCCGAGACAATGGCCGCGGCGGCGAAGGCGGGGCGCAACCGCCCGCTTCTCAAACTGAAACTCGGCGGCGACGGCGATCCGCAGAGGCTCGCGGCGGTTCGCGCCGCGGCGCCCGCCGCGCGGCTCATCGCCGATGCCAACGAAGCCTGGTCGGCGGATGACCTTCCCGCCAACCTTGCAGCTTGCGCGCAGTACGGCGTCGTACTCGTCGAGCAACCGCTGCCGGCCGGCGAAGACGCGATCCTTTCGAACATCTCCCATCGCGTGCCGATCTGCGCCGACGAAAGTTGCCACGACCGCGCCGATCTCGCAGCTCTCCGTGGCCGCTACGACGCCATCAATGTCAAGCTCGACAAGGCCGGCGGATTGACCGAAGCGCTCGCGCTCGTCGCCGCGGCCGAACGGTTCGGGTTCACGGTGATGATCGGCAGCATGGTCGGTACTTCGCTCGGCGTCGCCCCAGCCCTGCTGCTGACCGGCCAAGCAAAATTCGTCGATCTCGACGGGCCGTTGTTGCTCGCCAAGGATCGCCCCGACGGGCTCTTCTACGAAGGCTCGCTCGTCCGTCCGCCCGAGCCGGCCTTGTGGGGATAGAGCGGATTGGTCATTGCGAGCCAACGGGTCCGGCCTTCGGCCGGCCCGATCATAAACTCCGCGAAGCAATCAAGTGCCCTAAACGCTGGATTGCTTCGTCGCCCCACAGGGCTCCTCGCGATGACGTCGCCAGCTATTCCATCGCTGCCGCTCTGAGGATGCACACCATCATCGCCGACGAAGGCCTGTCGGAAAGGTTGCGGATCACGTGCGGCCGGTCGCAACGATAGCGCAGAGTCTCACCCGCTTTGGCGTGTTCGACGACGCCTGCGACTTCCACCTCAAGCTCTCCCTCGATGATCGAAAGACATTCGACCGAGCCGCGCTGATGCGGATCGGAGGCGAGAACGCCGCCCGGCTCGGCGGAAAACCCGTACCATTGCAGCCATTCGACGGTCTTGATCCAGCCGATGATGGCGAGACGGCATTTGCCGTCGTCGGAGACGAGGATCGGCGTATCGCCCTTCGAGGCCTTTTCGAGAAAAGGCTCGTCTTCGCTGACCTGCAGCACGCCTTCGATCGGCACGTCGAGCGCCTGCGAAAGCCGCCAGATCGTGGCAAGCGTCGGATTGGTCTCGTTGCGCTCGATCTGGCTGATGATCGACTTGGCGACCCCCGAATGTTCGGAGAGTTCGGAGAGCGACAGGTTGTTGGCCTTGCGCAGCCGCTGCACGGTCTTGCCGAGCTGGCCGGAAACGGCGAGCGCGCCCGCCTCCAGCGCTTTCACCTTGTCGCGGCCTTCGATGCCCATGGATGCTCCCGGGGGTTGTCCCGGATACTAGCCGATTTTGTTTGGAATATCGAACGAGTTCAATCGCGCAGTGTTATTTTGGCTTCGTGCCATGCCAAAACGGCCATGCGCACTTGATCAAAAAATCGCGGCGGTAAGAATCCATACTCGTACCGATCCGTGCGCGGGATTTTCCGCAAATCATAGCCGGGCCAGAGAAATTCGTTGCCCTCGCTGACGACGATCCACGAGCGCTCGTCATCGAGTCCGAGATGCTGCTTCACGGCGGCGGGCAGTTCGACGGCGCTCTTGGGATCTTGCGGAGCGGCATGCGTGACCGGCAGCACGGTGACGAGCGTCCCATCGTCGTCGTGTTTGACAACGAGTAAGACGACGCTCGGACGATCCTTCGATCCCTCCTCTTTGCCGGCCCTGTACTGTTCATGCCAAAGATAGGCGTAGCAAATAACAAGGCCCGGCTCGGGAGTCGGAAGCGCCATAAAGCTTCGTTACTTGCGATCTAACAAAGCATTGAGATGCTCGTGGCGCGGATCCATGCGGGAGGCGGCGATAGCTTGGCGCTTGTCGTCGGAAAGATCCGTGGTGGCAAAGCTTCGCCGCTGCATTTTGAAACGTATGAATTCCTCGTATTCTTCCGGCCGCACGAAGTAGCCGGTGATTTGACCGTGGCTCGAGACGGCGACGGCCTGGCGCTGGGCCAGCATCCGGTATCGTCCAAAATTGCGAGTGAACTCGGAGGCGGGAACGGTATCGGGCATGACAGCTCCTTCGCCCTAAATATACGCAACTCACGTAAAATCCGCAAGTCACGCATCGTTCTTCAGGCTCTCAAAGGCGCAACGCCTCGGCTAACCGACGTAAGTTCCCACTTGGAATCGAAAATCTTAGCCATCCCGGCCGCTCGGCAAACCGCCGCACCCAAATGCCAGCCTTGCCAAGCTGATCGAACATCGCGGCGGCCTCCGGATGTTTCACCAACCGAAACAGCGGCGTGCAGCCGGCCGCCGTAAAACCTCTCTCCGCGAGAACCGCATCGAGCTGCAACGCATCGACAACAAGGGGTATGCC
>JASHUD010000012.1 GCA_030040215.1 Methylovirgula sp. | reverse complement strand
CAAGCGGATTATCATCTGGCGATCAGGCCCGGAACGAACGTTGCGCTTCTCGACGCCCTCGCGCATGTGGTCGTGACCGAAGGCCTTGTCGATGAGGATTTCGTGCGCGAGCGTTGCGACGCGACGGAATTCGCCACTTGGGCGCGTTTCGTTTCCGAGCCCCGCAACAGCCCCGAAGCCGTCGAGAAGATCACCGGCGTTCCGGCCGAGACGATCCGCGCGGCCGCGCGGCTTTATGCGACTGGCGGCAACGGCGCGGTCTATTACGGTCTCGGCGTGACGGAGCATAGCCAGGGCTCGACGGCCGTCATGGCCATCGCCAACCTCGCCATGGCGACCGGCAACATCGGCCGGCCCGGCGTGGGCGTCAATCCGATGCGCGGACAGAACAATGTGCAGGGCTCTTGCGACATGGGCTCGTTCCCGCATGAGTTCTCCGGCTATCGGCATGTTTCGAACGACGCCGTGCGCGCCATCTTCGAATCGATCTGGGGCGTAAAGCTCGATAAAGAGCCGGGTCTGCGTATTCCCAACATGATCGACGCGGCGATCGACGGCACATTCAAGGGGATCTACATCCAGGGCGAGGACATTCTGCAGTCCGATCCCGACACCAAGCACATGGCGGCCGGCTTGGACGCGATGGAATGTGTCGTCGTTCAGGACCTCTTCCTGAACGAAACGGCAAAATATGCGCATGTTTTCTTGCCCGGCTCGACCTTCCTCGAAAAGGACGGCACGTTCACCAATGCCGAGCGGCGCGTTCAGCGCGTGCGCAAGGTGATGGCGCCGAAGAACGGGTACGAGGATTGGCAGATCACGATGATGCTGTCCGAGGCGCTGGGCTACAAGATGCCTTATACGAGCGCCGGCCACATCCTTGACGAGATTGCCAAAGTGACGCCGACCTTCGGCAATATTTCCTTCGAGCTGCTTGACAAGCTCGGTTCGGTCCAATGGCCGTGCAACGACAAGGCGCCGGAAGGAACGCCGACCATGCATATCGGCACTTTCGTCCGCGGCAAGGGCAAGTTCGTCGTCACCGAATATCTGCCGACCGACGAGCGGACGGGACCCCGCTTCCCGCTTCTGCTGACGACCGGCCGCATATTGTCCCAATACAACGTCGGCGCGCAGACGCGGCGGACCGCCAACGTGGAATGGCACGAAGGAGACGTCCTCGAAATCCATCCGCATGACGCCGAGCAGCGCGGTATTCGCGATCGCGACTGGGTCAAGATCCGGAGCCGTTCCGGCGAGACGACCTTGCGCGCCAAGATCAGCGAGCGGATGACGCCCGGCGTCGTCTATACGACCTTCCATCATCCGATGACGCAGGCCAATGTCGTAACCACCGACTTCTCGGACTGGGCGACGAATTGCCCGGAATACAAAGTCACTGCGGTGCAGGTCTCGACGTCGAACGGCCCGAGCGAGTGGCAGGAGCAATATCGCGAAATGTCCGAGCACAACAGCCGCATCGCCATCGACGCCGCGGAATGAATGAAGATATGCCGAGCCCCGCGGTGAGCGTTCCTTGCCGCGCTCGACGCGGCGGCGTCTTTTTTGCCACCACGCGGCGCGTGCCGGACGAACAAGCCGTCGCCCTAACCTTCAACGGCTCGACGCATGCCGTGATGATGGCGACGCCGGCCGATCTCGAGGACTTCGCGGTCGGCTTTGCCCTGACGGAAGGACTGATCGACGGCCGCGATGAGATCGAGAGCCTCGAGATCGTAACCCTGCCGCTCGGCATCGAGATCCGCGTCTGGCTGAAGGATGAGCGCGCCAAGATCTATGCGCAGCGACGCCGCAGCATGGCCGGGCCGACCGGCTGCGGTCTTTGCGGGATTGAAAGCCTCGAGGCCGCCATGCGGCCGACGCCCGCGGTCGCCGCGGCACAAGCGCGGTTTACGCCGCAGACAATCATTACTGCGATGGCGGCGCTCGAACCGGGGCAGAAGCTCAACGAGGAAACGCACGCCGTGCATGCGGCCGGCTTCTTCACCGAGACCGAGGGGCTCGTCGCGGTGCGCGAGGACGTCGGCCGCCATAATGCGCTCGACAAGCTCATTGGCGCGCTGGTGCGCAACGGCCGGACCGCGGCCGATGGTCTTATTCTGACCACGAGCCGAGTTTCCATCGAGTTGATCCAGAAAGCGGCGCGGCTCGATGCGCCGGTCCTCGTGGCGGTCTCGGCCCCGACGGCAGCGGCGATACGCGTTGCCGAAGCGAGCGGCGTAACTCTTATCGCGGTCGTGCGGCGGCAGGACTTCGAGATTTTCACCCATCCGGAACGCGTGATTACGGAAGTCTCCCGAGATGTCGCATAGCTCGCAAGAAAGACTGGTCTATATGGCGAATCAAATCGGTAAATTCTTCGCAAGCCAGGGCCATGAGGCGGCCGTCGCGGCGGTCGCGGCGCATATTTCCAAGTTCTGGGATCCGCGCATGCGGGCACAAATCTTCGCCCATCTCAAAGAGCATGGCGGCGAAGGACTCGATCCCTTCCCGAAAGAAGCGATCGAAATGCTCGCGCAAAAACAGCAAGCCGCACAGCAGCAACAATAGTCATACTTCGTGGGCATGCGACGGAACAATCGGGAAGCTAGTTAGCGGATTTCCTACGTTTCGCGTGCGCTGAGGCGCGTTGCGCCAAACGAAGTGCGTAAATTTAGCTCACGATCCGCCGGTAGGTGCTCGGGCTCACCCCCGTCAAGCGGCGGAATCCGGCGCTTAGGGAACTTGCTTCGCTGAACCCGAGGCGCAGCGCGATCTCGGTCACCGGGGTCGCCGTGCCGCCCAGCAAATTCTTCGCGGTCTCGACGCGCCGGCTCATGTGATAGCGATGCGGCGGAATCCCAAAACTTTGCCGAAAGGCGCGCGCGAAATGATACGGGCTCAAATGCACGAGCCCGGCCAGGTCGGCAACCGAGATGCGCGAATCGAGCCGCGCCTCGATGAAGTCGGCGACGCGCTTCTGCTGCCAAAGCGCCAAGCCGCCACGGCGAGGCACCTCGATGGGGACGCCGTTGAGGCGAATCAGCTCGTGGCAGAGGACCGCGCCGATCGCCTCCGCATAAAGGACCGCGCTGGCGTCTTGCCGGTCGATCTGCGCTTTGAGCTTCAGCGCCGTTCCCCACAGATCGGCATCGAAGAAAAACAGCCGCGGCTTGAATGCAGTCTCGCCGAAGCGTAGCTCGGGATCGAGCAACGGGCCGCGCGGATCGACGTAGAAAAAATTGACCCTGCTTAAAACGCTCGGCTTCTGCCAGCCTTGAAATTGGCTGCCGGCCGGCACGAAGGTTAATTTCCGGGTGAGATCACGCAGCTTTGACTTGGGCAGTCCCTCGAGCGCCGTCTCGCCGTCATCGCGGCGCGACAACTCCGGTGCGATCAGCATGTGGCAGGGAGCCCGGAACGAATATTCATACGTCTGCGGTTCGGTAAACTCGACGGTTTCCGCTTCGAGGCCGAGCCAGCGGGCGGGGCGGCGCTTGACGATATCGGAGGGCGAAAAATCGATTCGAGGCGACCCCGTAACCGGGATGTTCATGGCGCAATCCTTTTACGTGCCTGAGGCATACCTCCCCAAATCATTTGCTGCTTAGCTTATTGCGCGCATATGGCCCCAATCTCCTTCGCTTTCAATGACCTTCACAGCTAGGTGAGCGCCAAGGGATGCCCGGGGCTTGTCCCGTTCCCAAGCGTTGCCGGACTTCCGGTCGCCGCAAAGCGGACCCGGATTCAGCAAGGCTGAACAAGCAAGCCGAGCGCGGCGTTGCTAGATCTTGGGCAAACCCGGGCCGCGCCGCCCTGGCAATGTCGCCTGCCCGCCTGCGGGACATCACGCGATGCGGCAGCATATATCACCCTAGCATCCATCAGCCGGAGCTGAGGTATGGGAATCGTCCGCTTTGCCTTGCGCTACCCGCACACGTTCTTCGTGATGGCGCTGGCGATCCTGTTTCTCGGGGTGAGCGCGATCATCTCTGCGCCAAAGGATATCTTCCCGGTCATCGACATCCCGGTGGTGACGGTGATCTGGCAGTATACCGGCCTTACCCCAAGCGAAATGGAAGCGCGGGTCACGACCTACAGCGAATATTCCATTAGCTCCAACGTCAACAATATTCGCGATATGGAATCCCAGACCCTTTCCGGGCTGTCGGTCGAGAAGATCTATTTCCAACCTAACGTGAACGTCGATCTCGCCATTGCGCAGATCGTCTCGGCGACCAATTCGATTCGCGCTCTGATGCCGACCGGCATCCAGCCGCCGGTCATCGTCCAGTACAATGCCTCAAGCGTCCCGGTTCTTCAAATCAGTCTCAGCTCCGACCGGATGAACGAACAGCAGCTCTATGATTATGGCATCTATCGCCTGCGCCAGCAGCTGGCGCCCATCAACGGCATCACCCTGCCGACGCCCTACGGCGGCAAATACCGGCAGATCATGGTCGATCTCGACCCCGACGCGCTGCGCGCCAACGGGCTTACCCCGAACGACATCGTCAATGCCGTCAATGCCGAAAGCCTGACGCTGCCTTCCGGCGACGCGAAGATCGGCAACACTCAGTTCATCGTCAGCGTCAACGCCATGGCGCGTACGATCGAGGCGCTCAACAATATGCCAGTCCGCCAGATCGGCGGCACCACCGTGCGGCTGGGCGACGTGGCGCACGTCCGCAACGGCTGGGCCGTGCAGCAAAACATCGTGCGCACCAATGGCCGCCGCTCCGTGTTGCTGACGATCATCAAGAACGGCGACGCCTCGACCATCAGCGTGGTCGACGCGGTGCGCGCCGCCATGCCGGAACTGCGCAAAGCGGCGCCGCCCGGCATGAAGATGGACCTTCTCTTCGATCAATCGATCTTCGTCCAACAGGCCATTGCCGGCGTGCTGCGCGAAGGCGCCATCGCCGCCGGACTGACCGCGCTGATGATCCTGATCTTCCTCGGCTCGTGGCGCTCGACCCTTATCGTCATGGTCTCGATCCCGCTTTCCATTTTGTGCTCGATCGCGGTCTTC
>JASHUD010000108.1 GCA_030040215.1 Methylovirgula sp. | reverse complement strand
ATCTCATCGTCTATACCAACCAAGAGGGCCTGCGCCGTGGTATTTCCCCCATCGCCTCTGGATCGGCGCTGCATACGCAAGTGATGAAGACCGAGGCTTTGCGTCAGGCGCTCGACAAATATCGCTTCGACGCGGCCTTCGGCGGCGCACGGCGCGACGAGGAAAAGAGCCGCGCCAAGGAGCGGATTTTTTCGCATCGCTCCGCCGCGCATGCTTGGGATCCGCGCAACCAGCGTCCGGAACTCTGGCGCCTGTTCAACACCAGGATCAAACCCGGCGAATCGATGCGCGTCTTTCCGCTCTCCAATTGGACCGAACAAGACGTGTGGGAATATACAGCGGCCGAATCGATCCCCGTCGTACCGCTCTATTTCGCCAAGGAACGGCCGGTGGTCGAGCGCGACGGAACGCTGATTATGGTCGATGACGAACGCCTGCCGCTCAAGCCGGGCGAGAAGCCGCGCTTGGAGCGCGTCCGCTTCCGCACCCTTGGCTGCTACCCGCTCTCCGGCGCGATCCGCTCCGACGCCGCGACGCTCGACGATATCCTCGCGGAGATGCGCAACGCCAACACTTCGGAGCGGCAAGGACGGTTGATCGACCACGACGAAACGGGATCGATGGAGAAGAAAAAGCGCGAGGGCTATTTTTAATGAACGAAGCCGTCGAGATCGAAATTCTGGAGAAGCGCGCCGCACCGGGCGGCAAGGCGGCGCTGCCGACCTTGCGCTTTCTGACCTGCGGCTCGGTGGACGACGGCAAGTCGACCTTGATCGGGCGGCTGCTCTACGAGCAGCAGCTGATCCACGAGGATCAACTCGCCGCGCTGGAGCGCGACTCGAAAAAACACGGGACTGTCGGGCCCGACATCGATTTCGCTCTGCTCGTCGACGGGCTCGAAGCCGAACGCGAACAGGGCATCACGATCGACGTCGCCTACCGCGCCTTTTCGACCGGCAATCGGGCTTTCATCGTCGCCGATACGCCGGGTCACGAACAATATACGCGCAACATGGCGACCGGCGCCTCGAACAGCGATCTCGCCGTCCTGCTGATCGACAGCCGCAAGGGGCTGCTTCCCCAAACGCATCGGCATGCAACGATTGTTTCTTTGCTCGGCATTCGCCATGTCGTGCTTGCCGTCAACAAGATCGATCTCGTCGGCTACGATCAGGCGGCGTTCGAGAAGATCGCCGCCGATTTCGCCGCCTTCGCGGCGCCGCTTAAATTTGTGACCTGCGTCGCCATTCCCATCTCCGCCCGTTTTGGCGACAACATTTCGCGAAGTAGCAAGCGAACGCCCTGGTATCTGGGTCCCAGTCTCGTTTCCTATCTCGAAGCCATCAGCGTCGAGGAAGACCGCGGCTCGCTGCCGTTCCGCATGCCGGTGCAGTGGGTGAACCGGCCGCATCTCGATTTCCGCGGATTTTGCGGGACAATCGCCTCGGGAGCAATCAGACCGGGTGACGAGGTCGTGGTCGCCCTCTCCGGTAAGCTGACCCGCATCGAACGCATCGTTACGGCCGACGGCGATCTCGGCGTGGCGCGGGCCGGCGAGTCGGTTACATTGACGCTCGCCGACTCTGTAGACATTGGCCGTGGCGATGTGCTCGCCGCGCCCCACGCGCGCCCCGACGTGGCCGACCAGTTCGCCGCCAATCTCATCTGGATGAGCGACGAAAAGCTCGCCCCCGGCCGTTCCTACCTCATGAAGATTGGCACGCGCACAATTCCGGTCAGCGTGACCAAAGTTAACTATCGTCTCGACGTCACCACGCTCGCCCAACACCCGGCTGAGACCTTGGGCCTCAACGAAGTGGGGTTTTGCAATCTTGCCGCCACTGCGCCGATCGCCTTCGACCCCTACGCAGAAAATCGGGTGATGGGAGCGTTCATCCTTATCGATCGATTTTCCAACGCAACGGCCGGTGCCGGACTCATCGCCTTCAGCTTAAGGCGAGCGACGAACATCCATCCGCAGGACTTGACGATCGTCAAGGAGGCGCGGGCGCGGATTAAACATCAGCGCCCCGCCGTTCTCTGGTTCACCGGCCTGCCCGGCGCCGGCAAGTCGACCGTTGCGAATCTCGTCGAACAGCAGCTGCACGCGCGCGGCGTACATACGATTCTGCTCGACGGCGACAATATCCGGCATGGATTGAACAAGGACCTTGGCTTTTCCAGCGCCGATCGTCTCGAAAACATCCGCCGCGTCGGCGAAGTCGCCAAGCTGATGACGGAAGCCGGCTTGATCGTGCTCTGCGCCTTCATCTCGCCGTTTGCAGCCGAACGGCAGATGGTGCGCGATATTCTTGCGTCGGGCGAATTCATCGAGATTTTTGTCGATACGCCAATCGAGCAATGCATGGCGCGCGATCCGAAGGGTCTCTACAAAAAGGCGCTTGCCGGCGAGATCAAAGATTTCACCGGCGTCGATCAGGCCTACGAGGCTCCCGAGGCTCCCGAGCTCGTGCTCGGGCAAGGCGACGCGACGCCCCAGCAATCGAGCGCCAGGGTGATCGCCTACCTCGTCGAACGGTCCTATATTGAGCGTTTCGACGATTCCGGTGACTGGTCGATTTGAGGATCGACGCTGCGTCGTTTGGCGGCGCTTATCCACTGTTTTCCCGGCGCCTGCGCAAGCCGCGTGTCTTCGCGGCTCTGCCTGGAAGGATTTCTCCCACCTGTGGCGAGACGGCGCGCCGCTCCGGCAAAGAGTTTGCGTGTGCAAGGCGTTTTGATGTCGTCGAGCTGTTGCAGAATCACCTCACGATGTGATTCTGTATCTTCAACGTGAGTCGTGACAAACGGCTTGCGCCTTGGCGGCACGACAGCCGCATCATTCATCGGTCATGCGCGTGGAGAGCGCAGGGTTTTGGCTCGCAGCGGCTCAATCCCGGCGTCTCGGGCCGGTCGGCGTTCGCAATCATCATTCTTCCAGGACATCGGCATGCTTTCGCAAATCGAACTTACGCAAACCGAAAATCCCGTCGATCAGATCGAGAGAATCGCGTCTCACAATCAGTGGTCGTTCGATCGCGACGAAGAGGATGAAATATCGATAGCCGTCGCCGGCGCTTTCACCGAATACAACATCGCCTTTACATGGCTTGCCGACATGGAAGCGCTGCATGTCGCCTGCGCTTTCGACCTCAAAGTGCCGCAGGCACGGCGTAATGACATGCTTGCCTTGATGGCGCTCATCAACGAGCAGCTGTGGATAGGCCATTTCGACATCTGGCCGCAAGACGGCGTGATCATGTTTCGGCATGCGATGCTATTGTCCGGCGGCGCCGCCCTCAACGCGCGGCAATGCGAGGCGGCGTTGACCAATGCGGTCGTGGCGTGCGAACGTTATTATCAGGCCTTCCAATTCGTAGTGTGGGCCGGCAAGAGCGCCCGTGAGGCGCTCGATACGGCTATATTGGAGACGAAAGGCGAAGCGTAAATGGCTGCCGGCGGGGAAATCGCCTCGCTGTTGCTTGTCGGCGCCGGCAAAATGGGCGGCGCCTTGCTGCAAGCCTGGCTCGACCGCGACTTCGACGCGGCGCACGTTTATGTGCTCGATCCTCAACTCGCACCGCGAATCGCGGCACTCTGCGCGGCGCGCGGCGTCATGGTGGGGGCGCCGGCGACGCCGCCTTCGGTTCTCGTGCTCGCCGTCAAGCCGCAGACGTTGGACGATGTCGCCCCAGCGCTTGTTCCGCTCGCGCGCCAGGATACGCTCGTCATCTCCATTCTCGCCGGCAAGACGATCCACGATGTCGCACAGCGCCTGCCCGGCGCAATCGTCCGCGCCATGCCCAATATCGCCGCCGAGGTCGGCAGCGGGATCACGGCGGCAGTGGCTTCCGCCAGCGTGACTTCGGCGCAGAAACACACCGCCAACGCGCTCCTCTCCGCGGTCGGGCGCGTCGAATGGTTGTCCGACGAAAGTTTGATCGACGCGATTACCGCCGTCTCCGGGTCTGGGCCGGCTTATGTATTCTATTTCGCCGAATGCTTGGCGGAGGCGGCCGTCGCAGCCGGTCTGCCGCGCGATCTCGCCACCCGGCTTGCCAGGGCGACGATCGAAGGCGCCGGCGCTTTGTTGGCGCGCCGGCCGGAAGTCTCCGTGACGGAGCTGCGCGCCGCCGTCACTTCGCCGGGCGGCACGACCGCCGCGGCGCTTGCCGTTCTCAGCGAAGCCGGATTGGAAAAGCTGATCGCGGATGCGGTCGCAGCCGCCAAGCGGCGCGCTCGGGAGCTTTCCGGCTAACGGCCGCAAAGCGCATGATTTTCAACGCGGCGGACAAGCTTGACTGCCTAGGCAGGCGCTCTAGTCTCTCGGGCAAGTCTACTTTGGACGCGCGGGAGGCGAACGTGGCAGCAAGCGGCTCGAAGCCGGATCCCAAGGACGCCATCATCAGCGCCTTGATCGAACTCGCCGGGGAGCGGCACTGGGAGGATATTCCTCTCGCCGACGTTACGGCGCGCGCCAACGTGTCGCTTTCGACGTTCCGCGATCTTTTCCCCTCGAAGGGCGCGGTACTGGCGGCTTTCCTGCGTAAGATCGACAAAATCGTCCTTGACGGCGCGCCCGCCGCGCCGGCCGACGAGCCCGCCAAGGAAAGGCTCATTGCGGTCTTGCGCCTCCGCCTCGATGCGCTCACGCCTTACAAAGTTGGGCTCGAAGGGATTCATGAATGGGCGGGGCGTGATCCGTTCGCCGCCGTGGCGCTGAATAAGCTGATGATCAATTCGATGCGTTTCATGCTTGAGGCGGCGGGGGTCGATTCCGAAGGGCCGGTCGGCGCGCTCAAGCTGCAGGGTTTGGTGATCGCCTGGCGGCGCGTCATGCGCACCTGGTTTTCCGACGACGATCCGGATCTGGCGGCGACCTTGAGCGTACTCGATCGCGAATTGACGCGCGGCGGGCGTTTTATCGCTCATGCCGAGGATCTGAACCGCCTGACGGCGCCGCTTTTCTCGATCGCCCGCGCATTGTTCGAACGCCGCCATGCCGGTGCCCACGGCCGCGAGGACACGCCGCCGGCGCCTTAATCGGCCTTCTCGAACTCACACCGGCACACGCACGGTGGCACGCAAACCGCCGAGCGGACTGTCGCCCAGCGTGATGTCGCCGCCATGCGAACGGGCGATATCGAGGGCGATCGCCAGGCCGAGTCCGGTGCCTCCCGTATCCTGATTGCGCGCCGCGTCCAGTCGGAAGAACGGCCGGAACACGTCCTCGCGGCGATCTGGCGGAATACCCGGCCCATCGTCATCGATATGAACGGTGAGAAAGCGCTGATCGCGCTGCGCGTCGATTTGCACGTTCTGCGCGTGGGCGAGAGCGTTGCTGATGAGATTGAAGAGGCAACGCTTGAAGGCGGCCGGGCGCACCATGACGAACGGATCGCCGGAATAGGCGACCGCCACGTCCGCGCCGTGGCGCTCGGCTTCCCCGCGCAGGCCGTCGAGAAACTTGCGCATGTCGATGCGCGCCGAGGCTTCTCCCGAGTCGCCGCGCGCGAAGGCCAGATAGGCTTCGAGCATCCGCTGCATCTCCTCGATATCCTTCTGCATTTCGAGCGCCTCGGGATTATCGCCAATCAGCGCCAGGGACAGTTTGAAGCGAGTAAGAATCGTGCGCAGGTCGTGGCTGACCCCGGTCAGCATCGCGGTGCGCTGCTCGATGGCGCGCTCGATGCGCCGTTTCATCTCGATGAAGGCATAGCCGGCGCGCCGCACTTCTCGCGCGCCGCGTGGTTTGAGTTCCGCATCGCGGCCCATGCCGAACGCCTCGGCCGCAGTGACGAGCCGCAAGATCGGCCGGATCTGATTGCGCAGGAAAGCAAGCGCCACTACGATCAGCACGCAAGACGTGCCCAACATCCACAGCAGGAAAATGTAGGAGTTCGAGGCATAGGCGGCGCTACGATAGGCGACCACCCGCAAGATCGAATTATCGAGCAGGATTCTGATCTCGATGAGCTTGGAACGCCCGACGGTATCGAGCCAAAACGGCCGGCCGATCTGCCGCCGGATCTCGTTCGACAGCGCGACGTCGACGATCGAGAAGAACGGCTTCGGCAAAGGTGGCGGCAACGGTCCTTTCGGCATGAATTCGATGTCGATGTTCATCCTTTCCTGGGCGATGCGCGTCAGGACCTTGTCGCCTACGTCTTGCGGATAGGAGTTATGAATGTCGATGACGGCGGCAATGTCCTGCACGAGCGCCTTCGAGAGTTGGTGGGTGACGAGTTGCCAATGCCGTTCCATGAACACGTAAGTGATGACCACCTGAAGAATGATCATCGGCAGGATGACGATCAGCAGCGAGCGGACGTAGAGGCCTTTCGGCATGACCGCCGCAAGCCGCCGCGTGAAGCTCAGCCAAACGGCGCGCGGTTTGGCGATGTAGCCGGGAAGCGACAGGCTGGTGAGAAGATTTGCCATCAGCGGTCGATGATAAGCCGGTAGCCCGCGCCGCGCACGGTTTGCAGATGCAGCGGATTGGCCGGATCGCGCTCGATCTTGTGCCGCAGCCGGTTGACCTGCACGTCGATGGTGCGCTCGTTGCCGGCGAGACACGGGCCGGCGAGCGCCTCGCGCGTCACCGTCTCGCCGGCCCGTTCGGCGAGCAAACGCAGCATGTCGCGCTCGCGCTCGGTCAACCGGATCGGCTCGTCGCCGCGGCGCAACTCGCCGCGAGGCAGGTCGAAGCTGAACCCGCCGAATTGGACGCGGCTGAACAATGCCGGGCCGGGATGCGATTGGGCGCGGCGCAAAATCGAGGCGATGCGCAGCGACAGCTCGCGCGGCTCAAACGGCTTGGCGAGAAAATCATCGACCCCGTTTTCGAATCCGGTGATCCGGTCCTCGGTTTCGGCGCGCGCCGTCAGCATCAGAATTGGCACCCGGCCGACCTCGGACGGATCGGCGCGCAACCGGGCGGCGAAATCGAAGCCGTTCTCCCCCTGCATCATCACGTCGAGCACGATGAGGTCGAAGGAGAAGTTCTTGAGACAGGCCTTGGCTTCCTCGACGTTGCCGGCAAGCGTGACGCGATAGCCGCGATCCGCGAGATAGCGCTGCAACAACGCGCGAATGCGCCGATCGTCGTCGACGATGAGGAGATGCGCCGCGTCGTCGGCGGGCGCCACGGCTTCCTTCGCGGCATCGTTCACGGCTCGCGTCCCAAGGATTTCAGGCGCACGCCGGACGAGACAAGGGCTGCGACTTTATCCCGTTCGGCAGGGTCGATCATCGCCAGCAGAAAGGCAATGGCATCGGCGCGCGCGCTCTTCTGCAATTGGCCGAAGACGCGGCCAAAACGCTGCGACTGCAAGCGCGCGATGCTCAGCGCCAAGGCCACGCCCGTTTTGGTCGAAAAGAGCTGACGCTGGCGGCGGTCGATCGCGCCGGCACGGACCTCGACATAGCCTTTGTCGCGCAATTCCTTGAGCACCCGATTGAGGCTCTGTTTGGTGATCTTCAGAATGTCGAGCAATTCGGCGATGGTGAGGCCGGGACGCCGGCTGACGAAATGCAAAACCCGGTGATGGGCGCGGCCGAAGCCGTAATTCTCCAGGAGCCGGTCGGCGTCGCCGACGAAGTCGCGGTAGGCGAAGAACAGAAGTTCGATCAAATCGAACATCGGTTCGGGTTCGGCGGCGTCGGGAGCGCCAACCCGAGGGAGCGGATGCGGCTCCGAGGCTTTGCGGCGCGACACAGAGTCCATGATCGCCCCAACTCTCTAGACCAAGATCACGAACGCTCATCCAAGTTTCTACGCGCCGTCTAAGACATGTCTCCACAGACGCGCGCGCCGGAGAATTTAAGTCAGTGACATTGACATATTTCAGCAAGATTGCTACCCGTCAAGTTGTCTGCGGATCGGCGCTTCACCGCCATACGATCTCCGCGGCGACGTCCAACAAAGTCCGCGGCGGGGGCGAACTGAGGAGTGCGGCTTGATGTCCGTTCTGCCCTTCGACCAGCGCGACGGTTCCATCTGGATGAACGGCAAGCTCGTCGCATGGCGCGACGCCAAGCTGCACGTGCTCTCGCATGGGCTGCATTATGCATCCTGCGTATTCGAAGGGGAACGTGCCTACGGCGGGAAGATTTTCAAATCGACGGAACATTCCGAACGCTTCAAACGCTCCGCCAACGTGCTGGATTTCGAGATCCCTTATTCGGTCGCCGAACTCGACGCGGCCAAGCAGCTCGTCGTCGATACGAACAACATGACCGATTGTTACGTACGTCCGCTCGCCTGGCGCGGCAGCGAGATGATGGCGGTGGCGGCGCAGAATTCGACCATTCATACGGCGATCGCCGTGTGGCCTTGGCCGAGCATGTTCAATGTCGCCGAGAAGATGAAAGGCATTCGTCTCGACATCGCCGAATATCGCCGGCCGGATCCACGTACCGCGCCTTGTCTCGCCAAGGCGGCGGGGCTCTATATGATCTGCACGATCTCGAAACACCGCGCCGAGCGGCGCGGCTATGCCGACGCGATGATGCTCGATTGGCAGGGTCGGGTCGCCGAATGCACCGGTGCTAATATTTTCTTTGTCGCCAACGGCGCGCTGCATACGCCGATCGCCGACTGTTTCCTTGACGGCGTCACGCGCCGCACCGTGATTGATCTCGCCCGCCGCCGTGGCATCGAAGTCGTTGAACGGCGCATCCTGCCGGAGGAGATCGACAGGTTCGAGGAGTGTTTCATCACCGGAACCGGCGCGGAGGTGACGCCCGTCTCCGAGATCGGGCCTCATAAATTTGTGCCGGGAGCCCTCTCGCGCGCGTTCGTCGAGGATTATGCGACCGAAGTTCGGCCGAAGCAGAAGGCGGCCTGAGCCGTCCGGCTTCTTGTCCGCCCCGCTTGCTTAGGCGACGTTCTGCATGGCATTGCGGACACGACTTACGGAAAAGTTCGAGATCGCGCACCCGATTATTTCGGCGCCAATGGGCTTCGTCGCCGGCGGCAGGCTGGCGGCCGCGGTGACAAACGCCGGCGGCCTCGGCCTGATCGGCGCCGGCTATGGCGATGCCGAATGGCTTGAGCGCGAGTTCGAGGCGGCCGGCAATGTGCGCGTCGGATGCGGCTTTATCACGTGGTCACTTGCCCGGCGGCCGGAACTGCTCGATCTCGCGCTGGCGCGCGCGCCTGCGGCGTTGATGTTGTCGTTCGGCGACCCCGCGCCTTTCGCCGCAACGATCAAACGCGCCGGCATCCCGCTCATCTGCCAAGTGCAGACGTTGGCACATGCCCGCCAAGCCGCGGCGGCCGGCGCAGACGTGATCGTCGCTGAAGGCGGCGAGGCGGGCGGCCATGGCGGAACGCGCGCCACACTAACGCTTACGCCGGAAGTTGCCGATTATCTTGCCGGCGCCGCGCCCGACTGTTTGTTGCTTGCTGCGGGCGGAATTGCCGATGGGCGCGGGCTCGCCGCGTCTCTCCTTCTCGGGGCCGATGGCGTACTCATCGGCTCGCGCCTCATGGCGAGCGTCGAGGCGCTCGCGCCGGCTGGCTTTGTCGAAGCCATGATCGCCGCCGATGGCGATGCCACGATCAAGACCAAGGTAATCGATCAGGTGCGCGGCTACGATTGGCCACCGGACTTTAGCGGGCGTGCCTTGAAGACGCGTTTCGTCGCCGATTGGCATGGACGCGAGGACGTGCTGCGCGATCCGGCAACCAAGAGCGCGCAAGCCGAACGCTATTGGCAGGCCTTCCGCGCCGGTAACGCCGAGGAGACGGGCGTATTCGCGGGCGAGGCGGTGGGGTTGATCCACGACGCGCCGCCCGCTTCGCGCATCATTGCGAAGATCGTGACGCAAGCCGAAAATCTGCTTTCCAGCGCGTCAAAGTTCGTCGCTCCAAATTGAGCTTTGCCGGGAACGCCCTCAGAATCATTGCACGAATCGCCTTCCGCGGCGTTTTGCGCAAAACGTCTTGAATCCCGGCGGCGCGAGTGGTCCACTACGCGGTCGCCAACCTTTCATCCCCGGCGCAAATTTTCACCGGTTGGCGGCGATGTCGGTAAGGCTGCCGTCGAATTCGCACCCTAAGCTTTTGTTTTGGCTGGTGGTCCGGCTTAAATCGGCGAGTCGGGGTTAGGCGCGGCCGTATTACACGATCGGCGTAGAGTCATGCGTCGGATTCGCGAAATCGCGTGTAGGTTTGATCTCGACCCGCAGGACTGCGCTTGGCTGCAGGACGCGCTCGCCCGACTTGGAGCGAATCAAGCGGAAGAGACACGCGATTTTGCGCTCTACCTTGACACGCAACAAACCGAGATTGGCAACCACGGCCTCGCCTTTTCCATTCGCCGCAGCGGCGAAATTACCTCTGATGATCTGAAATCGGCCGTCGTCAATGCCGCCGCCGGCCTGTCGGAGCCGCAAGGTTGGGTAAGATGCGTCGAACCGTTGTCTGCGGCGACGCCGAGCGCGGCGCGCCGGTGGCTCGGCTCATTCCTGCAGCAGCGCGACGCGCTGCGGAGCCTGCGCGTTCTCTTCCAGATCGAGACGCAGGCGAGCCGGTGGCACCTGTGCGCCGGCCAAGCCGACGTTGCAGTTCGCATCGAACGCGCCCGTATTAGCGCAAACCGCAGTCAGGTTTCGATCGCAACCGCCGCGTTCCTCTGCAAGGCCGAACCGGCGGACTTTTTCCGGCTGCTGGCGGAGGTTTCGGCAAAATTACGCATGAGCGCCGAAGAGATGGCGCTCCGCGGCTATCGCTTTTGCGCGATCCTGCGCGACTCGCATATCACCGCCTTCGCGCCGAAACTCGCCGCAAGCATGGATGTCGCAACGGCATTTCGGACCATTGCGCGCGCCTGCGTGGATCATTTCCTGGTGAACGAGGTTGCGGTCCGCATGCAACGCGACCCCGAAGCCGTGCATCAATGCCGCATCGCGCTGCGCCGGCTGTCTACGGGACTGCGGTTGTTTTCTTCGCTGGTCTCCGGTCCCGGACGCGCCGCTTTGCGGATCGACCTCAAACGACTCAAGACGTATCTGCAGAAGGCGCGCGATCTCGACGTCTTGATCGCCGACGTGATCGCGCCGGCGATCGGCGATAATCCGCCCGATGCAACCGCGCGTTTGCTAGGCAACATCGAAGAGCGCCGCGATTCGGCCTACACCGAACTTGTCGCGATACTTTCGGCGCCGCAGACCGCGGAATTGCTGTTGCGCACCGTCGAATGGATTGAAGCCGGCGACTGGAGTCTCGATCCCGCGCGCGAGGGCCTCCGGCGCGAGAAAATCCTTCATTTCGCCGAACGCAAACTTGCGAAAGCCTCGCGCAGGTTCGAAGAGCGTTGCGCGCACCTCGAAGAGGCCAACCAGGAGCAGCGGCATCAGATCAGAATTCGCGCCAAGAACTTGCGTTACAGCAGCGAGTTCTTCGAGGCGCTGGTCGAGACGCCGCGCCGTAAGACCGTGCGCAAAAGATTCCGGGGATTTATCGCGGCCCTTAGGGATCTGCAGACGGTCTTGGGCAAGCAGAACGACGTGCGCATGGCGCAGCGCTTTCTCGCGTCTCTGACCCGGGAGACCGAGGCGGACCAGGGCGCCGAGCCTGCGGCGATCGACGCCCTTGTCGCCAGCATCAACGCTTCCGAAACGGAATTCCAACGCAAGGCCAAGAAGGCGCGGCGCGCTTTGGCCGAAGTCAAACCGTTTTGGAGCGAACTCGAAAGCGCGTAACAGCGACTCTTCAATTGAAGATTGATTCCGTTGCTATTCGTGAAACTGGCGGACCTATTCAGAAGGCCGCTAAGCGGCTAGTATCGCGCCGAGATAAAAGAACCCGCCAAGCCGGCGAAAATTGATCGCGACGGGGGCAAAGTGTTGCGAATCCTACCGATCGTCATGTGCGGCGGCTCCGGCACGCGGGTCTGGCCGGAATCGCGCGAGAGCCTTCCCAAGCAATTCATTCCGCTGCTCGGCACGCGCTCGACCTTCCAGATGGCGATCGAGAATTTGGCCGATCCGCTGTTTGAGACGCCGATCGTCATTTCCAACCAGGATTACCGCTTTCTGCTCGCCGAGCAGCTAAAGGAGATCGACCGCGAAGTCCGCATCGTGTTGGAACCGGTGCGCCGCGACTCCGCGCCTGCCGTTGCGGTCGGCACCGAACTCGCGGTGGAGGCCGACCCCGGCACGATCGTGGCGGTGCTCGCCGCCGACCACATGGTCACGGACCGCGAAGGCTTCGTCGAATCGTGCCGGCAAGCGGCAGCCGCTGCGGCAGACGGCTATATCGTGACGCTCGGAATCAAACCCAGCGAACCGGCGACCTGCTACGGCTACATCAAAACCGGCAAAGCGGTGGTTGAGAACGGAACCGTTCTCAAAGTCGAAGCCTTTGTCGAAAAGCCGGACGCCGCCACCGCGGCGAAATATCTCGCCGCAGGAAGCTTGTGGAACGCCGGGAATTTCTTCTTCCGCGCCGACGTCATGCAGGAAGAACTGCGCCGCTACGCGCCGGCTGTTCTCGACGCCGCCTGCGAGTCGTTGGCAAAGGCGCGTCGCGAGCTTGGATTTCTCCTCCTCGACCGCGACTCCTTCGCTTGCGCGCCGAAAATATCCATCGACTATGCCGTCATGGAGCAAACCGAGAGAGCCGCTGTCGTGCCGGCCGACATTGGCTGGTCGGATGTTGGAACTTGGGCCGCCGTTTGCGAACTGTCGCAATGCGACGGCAACGGCAATTCGATCCGCGGCCAGGGCGTCATCATGGACGCGCGGAACGTTCACATTCGCTCCGACGAGCAACTGACGAGCGTCGTCGGCGTCGACAACGTCGTCGTCGTCACGACGCAGGACGCCGTGCTCGTTCTCGACCGGGCGCACGGCGACAAGGTCAAACAACTCGTCGACCGGCTGAAAGCCGAGAACCGCCGCGAGGCGCTGGAACACAAGAGATGCTATCGGCCGTGGGGTTATTTCCAAGCGGTCGATCAAGGCGCGCGTTATCAGGTGAAGCGCATCGTCGTGAAGCCGGGCGCCAGATTGTCGCTGCAAAAGCATTTCCATCGCGCCGAACATTGGATCGTGGTGCGCGGCACCGCGGAGGTTACGCGTAACGACGAAGTCGTTCTCGTTCACGAGAACGAGTCGATCTACCTGCCGATCGGAACAATTCACCGCATGGCCAACCCCGGCAAGATCGACCTCGAGTTGATCGAAGTGCAGACCGGCTCTTATCTCGGCGAAGACGACATCGTCCGCATCGAGGATATCTACAACCGGGTGTGACGGCGGCGAGTCGTGGCTCCGTTTCCTTTTCATTCACCACGGAAATTAAGATTATTACTTTACTTACCACAAACGATCATTGTTAAGACCTGCGCGACGTTTTCGCTTACCATGTAATCCTTCGGATTCATGGCGGTTTCGCGCAAATGGCCAAGCGTTTCGTCCTCCTGATCGGTTCGGTGCTTGTTTTCTCGCCGCATGCCGCTTTCGCGGCCGGCGATTACGGCGGCGGGTTCCTCGAATTTCTGCTCACCGGCGGCGCCCCGCATGAAGCCGATACGTCGGCGGTCGGCGAGCGACAAGCCTCGGGCGATCCGGCGGCGCAGATGCCGCCGTCCTCCTATAGCGCGATGGCCGAGCCCGACGCTTCGCAGTCTGCGATCGACCCCATCTACCTGCGCCAGGAAGTCGATTACCACGGGCCGGAGAAGCCGGGCACGATCATCATCGACACGCCGAACCGGTTCCTGTTCCTCGTCGAGAAGAGCGGCAAAGCGCTGCGCTACGGGATCGGCGTCGGGCGCCCCGGATTCGAATGGGCGGGCGTCAAGGCGATCAGCCGCAAGGCCGAGTGGCCGGCTTGGAATCCGCCGTCGGACATGCTGAAGCGGCGCCCCGATCTGCCGACGCATATGGCCGGCGGCCCCGACAATCCGCTTGGTGCCCGCGCGCTCTATCTTGGCTCTTCGCTCTACCGCATCCACGGCACGAACCAACCGTGGACGATCGGCGCCAACGTGTCTTCCGGGTGCATCCGGATGATGAACGACGACGTGATCGATCTCTACAATCGCGTTCGCGTTGGCACCAAAGTCGTCGTTATGTGATCTGGTTGCCGCCGTTCGAGCCAGCCGACAAGGCGGCGATGAAATCGCGGCAATAGGTCGCCGCCGTGGTCTGGCAGATCTTCTCGAACAGCTTTTCGTAACGCGCCTTGCGCTCGTCGAGCGGCATGATCAGCGCCTGATGCATCGCCTCGGTGATCTCGTCGGGGTCGTGCGGATTGATAATGATCGCCTCGGTCATTTCCTCGGCTGCGCCGGCAAAGCGCGACAACACGAGGACGCCGGGATCTTCCGGATCCTGCGCGGCGATATATTCCTTGGCGACGAGATTCATGCCGTCGCGCAGCGGCGTGACGAGCCCGACGCGCGCCTGACGATGGAATCCGGCAAGGCTCGAGCGGGTGACGGCGCGCGTCATATAACGCAGCGGCACCCAGTCGAATTCAGCGTGCCGGCCGTTGATCTCGCCCGCCAGGCGATCAAGTTCGCGTTTTAGGCGCTGATATTCGGTCACGTCTTCGCGCGAACGCGCCGCGACCTGCAGATACGTGACTTTCAGCCGATGCTCGGGGAACCGGTCGAGCAGACGTCCAAACGCCTCGAACCGGTTGGGCAGGCCTTTCGAATAATCCAAACGATCAACGCCGATCATCAGCGCGCGGCCTTGCACGCTTTCGTCGAGGCGGTGCGCGGCGCGGCCTTGCATCGCCTTTTTGGCCTGCCGCGCGAAGGCGCGCGTATCGATGCCGATCGGCATCGCCGCCACGTGGACCGGATGGCCGTCAATGACGATCGGCGAGCCGCGTTGATGAGCGACATTGAGGAAGCCCAACAGGCAATCTTCGAAATCATGAAGATGCTGATGCGCCTGAAAGCCGACTACGTCGTAGGTGCAGAGCATGCGCAGCAAAGCTTCGGCGGGCGGCAGCACGGCAAACAAGCTGGCCGGCACGAACGGCACGTGAAGAAAGAAACCGATGCGGTTCTTGACGCCGAGCGCCCGCAACGCCATGCCCAACGGGATCAAATGATAATCGTGCACCCAGATCAGATCGGTCGGTTTGAGGAGCGGCACCAATGCCTTCGCATAGGTGCGGTTGACGTCGAGATAGGCCTCGAAATCCTCGCGGTCGAATTCGAGCAGACCGGGTTGGAAGTGCAACAGCGGCCAGAGAACCGAATTGGCGAAGCCGACGTAGAAGCGTTTGTAGTCGTCTTCGGAGAGATCGATGGTCGCGAAATCGAACTTGCCGGACGGCTCGATCTTCGCTTTCGTATTCGTCTCGGCGGCGATTTCGCCGCTCCAGCCGAGCCACAACGCGCCGTTCTTGAAGACGTCGTGCAGCGCCACCGTCAGCCCGCCGGCGCGCGCGCCCCGGAAGGAGGGTACCGGAACGCGGTTCGATACGATCACGACGCGCGCCATAGCGCCTCCTCCCAACCGCGCGACAACCGCGCCGCCGAGTGAATAAGACCGACGTGCGAATAAGCCTGCGGAAAATTCCCCCAAAGTACGCGCGACTGCGGCAGCACGTCCTCGGCGAGCAGCCCCACGGAGTTGCGGACGGAAAGCACGGTCTTGAAGATCTCGCGGGCTTCTTCGCGGCGCCCGGCGAGCGCCAAAGCATCGACGTACCAAAACGTGCAGACGAGGAAGGCCGTCTCCGGATGTCCGAAATCGTCCGCCTCGTCGTAGCGCATCACGAAGCCGTCGCGCACCAGCCGCTTGGCGACGACATCGAGCGTCTTGGCGACGCGCGGATCGTTGGCCGGCAAAAGCCCGATCTCCGGCAGCAGCAGGCAGGTGGCGTCGGCGATTTCCGCATCGAGCACGCCGGAAAGCCATCCGCCCGCGGTCGTGGCGCGTGCGATGATTTCCTTGCGCAGCTGGAGCGCGAGCGCGTCCCACTCGGCCGCATCGGCGCTTTCCCCGACGCGCTCGGCGATCAACGCCAGACGGTGCAGCGCCGCCCAGCACATCGCCGCCGAATAGGTATGCACGTTGACCCTGCCGCGGTATTCCCAGGGTCCGGCGTCGGGCGTCACGACGCAGCGCCCTGCGAGCCGTCCCATACTGCGCAATTGCCGGTACAGCGTCGCGTCGCCCGTATGGGTCAAGCGTTCGTCCCAGAACATCTGCGCCGCGGTCAGGATGATCGATCCATAGACGTCGTTTTGCACTTGCGACACGGCGGCATTGCCGATGCGCACCGGCCCCATCTCCCGATAGCCGCGCAGCGCCGGCGCCAGCCGCTCGGCGGAATTTACCGCCGCCGAAATCGGATAGAGCGGCGCGATCAGGGCATCGTCTTCGCGCAATACGGCATCGATCACGAAGCGGATGAAATTCTCCATGGTTCGGGTGGCGCCGAGCCGGTTCAACGCGCCGACCGTGAAAAAAGCATCGCGCAGCCAACAAAAACGATAATCCCAGTTGCGCGACGAGTTTGGCGCCTCGGGAATCGAGGTGGTCAGCGCGGCAACGATCGCGCCTGTATCCTCGCAACTGCACAGCTTGAGCGTGATCGCCGAGCGGATAACCTCGGCCTGCCATTCGAACGGCACCGAGAGGCCGCGCACCCAAGTGCGCCAATCTTCGATCGTTTGGGCGAGAAAGCTTTGGGCGAGCGCGTCGGGGTTCTCGGGCACGGATTCATCCGCCCCGACGAACAAGTTGACCGGTCGGTCGAGCGCGAACTCGGATTCCTCGTAAATGTAGGCGGTCGCCATGTCGGCGGTGACGCGCAACGTGGTCTGCGGCCCACTGTAGCGCAGGTGATTGCTGCCGACGCTCACCGAGGGTTTCTCCGCCCCGTAGTTGAAGACCGGCCGGATGCGCACCGCGAGCCGCACGCGCTTGGCGAGCGGCTCGATGCGCCGTACCAGCATCGGCGGGCGAAAGCTGCGCCCGTAACGCAGGAAGCGCGGCGCGAAATCGATAATCCGCACTTGTCCGCCGTTGCGGTCGGTGATCGTCGTCTCCAGCACCGCCGTGTTGGGCAGATAGCGCTGGTTCGATGCGACGGCGTCGCGCACCACGACGTCCATGAAGCCACGGGTTGGATCGGCGCCGTCGACGAGCGCGCAGAACACCGGGTCGTCGTCGAGCCGCGGAAAGCAAAACCAGTTGTGGCGCGCGTTGCGATCGATCAGACTCGCAACCGCGCAATTGCCGATCGCCGCGAGGTCGAGTGTCATGGCGCCGCGACCTCCGCGATGCGTTTGAGCCAGGCGCGCACTTGGTTGGGGCGCCCGGCGAAGGCGTGCGCGACGTCGAGGGCGATTCCACCGTGCTGCACCGCGGCACCGAAACCGTCATGATCGGTCGCATCGTCGCCGACGAATACCGGCACACGGCCGACGAAGGGCTCGACCTTCATCAGACAGTCGACGGCGCGCGCTTTGGTCACCGTGCGCGGCCGGATTTCGACCGCCATCTTGGCTTCGAGCAATTCAAAATTGCCGGGATCGCGAGAGGCGAGCTCGGAAGCGACCCGCCGCACGGTCGCCTCGTGCGCCGAGGCATTGCGAAAATGTGCGACGACGTTGTGGGCTTTGGGTTCCGTCAGCACGCCGGGGCAGGTCTCCTGCAACTGCAGCAACACTTCGATCCAATCTTTCGGAACTCTGGTTGCGACCTCGTCGCGCCGGCCGCTTGGCAGGCGTACGACTGCGCCGTGTTCGCCGGCGGCCGGAAGATGAAGGGGGGCAAGCAACTGATCGATGTCGTGAAGATCGCGGCCGCTGACAATGGCGAGCGCGCCGTCAAGCGCGGCCGCGGCGGCCTCAAGGTCGCTGACGAGATCGCGCGGCACGACCACGGCGCCAGGCGTCGCGGCAATGTCGAGCAGCGTCCCGTCGAGATCCAGAAAAAGCGCCCAATCTCGTTGCGGCGCAGGCGGCATCGTCGTGCCGCGGCCAGGCCGGAACGCCGCGTCCACCATCGTCCAATCTCCAGAGGTCCGAAACCGCATCGAAGCGCAGCCGGTCGCGCCGACATACATCGATCAGGCGTCAAAATCCAATTTCGATCAACTTGTTACAAAAGCTGTCGTTCGGGCTGGACGCAGTCGGTGCGGAGGATAACGGAATTGTGCTTGAATCGTTCCGGTTAAGCTGACGAATATGATGAGCGTGCTGTGATTCCTAAGAATTTCGTCGATTCCCGCGGAAAAAGAAACATTTGTCGTTCGGCCGCCGTATTAGAGAATGAGTCGGCGGGAGATCAAGATGTCGGGGTTCGCTCTGCAAAGCCACGCCATGGGCAAGCGCGTTGCTGTGCGCCGGCATGGGCTTATCGTGCGGATCACGCATTGGGTGAATGCGCTCGTCTGGGTCTTTTTGCTGATGAGCGGCCTGCAGATTTTTAATGCCCATCCGGCGCTATATTTCGGCCAGCAGTCCAATTTTACGCATCCGTTCCTGGTCATGGGAGCCGCAAACGACAATCCCGCCCGCGGCATGACCTCGATCGCCGGTCATTCCTTCGATACCACGGGCTGGCTGGGGGTTTCCTATGACGAGAGTGGCGAGCCCGTGGAGCGCGGCTTTCCGCGATTTGTGACCTGGCCGGGCGAGCAGGATCTAGCAACCGGCCGGCGCTGGCATTTCTTCCTCGCCTGGCTATTCGTGATCAACGGCACGATCTATCTGCTGTCCGGCGTGCTCAGCCGGCACTTCACACGCGATCTTCTCCCGTCGTGGGCGGACATTCGCCACATCCCGCGCTCGATCTTCGATCATGTGCAGCTCAAGTTCGCGCACGAGCGCCGCTACAACGTCCTGCAAAAGCTCGCCTATATCTCGGCCGCGCTGGTCGCCCTGCCGTTGATGGTGCTGACCGGGCTCACCATGTCGCCGGCGATGGACGCCGCGTTTCCCTGGCTTCTCGAAGTCTTCGGCGGCCGGCAATCGGCGCGCTCGATCCATTTCATCACTGCGATGTTCCTGGTTCTCTTCCTCTTCGTGCACCTTGTCATGGTGCTCATTTCCGGCGTCTTCAACAATCTGCGTTCGATGATCACCGGGCGCTATGTCGTCGAGGAGCAGGCGCATGATCTCTGAGCGCAAGCTTCCCGTCTCGCGCCGTGCGCTGTTGCGGTTTGGCGCGATCGGCGCCGGCTCGCTGCTGCTTGCCGGATGCGACGACGCGGTATCGGAGAATCCGCGCATTCTCTCCCTCATCGACAAAGCCTCGGCGCTCACCTATCGCGCCCAGCGCCTCATTCTGCCGCGCGACAAGCTTGCGCCGGAATATGCGGAAAGCGACATCGCTCCGCAGTTTCGCGCCAACGGCTCGACGAGCCCGTCGGATCCGGCCTACCGCAAACTCGCCGCCGGCGATTTCGCCGATTGGCGGCTGATGGTCGGCGGCCTGGTCGAAAGGCCCATGCAGCTTTCGCTCGCCGAGCTGCGCGCCCTACCCGCCAGCACGCAGATCACGCGGCACGATTGCGTCGAAGGCTGGAGCTGCATCGGCAAATGGACCGGCACGCCGCTTTCCGAAGTGCTCAACCGCGCCGGCGTCAAGCCGCAGGCGAAGTTCGTCGTCTTCCATTGTGCCGACAGGCTTCAAGACGGCGCGCCTGACGACTTCGAGCCGGGCGAATCCGACTCGGCGGATTCAGGCGGCGTGCCCTACTACGAAAGCATCGACTTCGTCGATGCCTACCATCCGCAGACGCTGCTCGCCTACGAGCTGAACGGGCAAACGCTGCCGATTGCCTACGGCGCGCCGCTGCGCCTGCGTCTCGGCCGCCAGCTCGGCTATAAGATGGCGAAATACGTGATGCGGATCGAACTCGTTGCCTCGTTCGCGCAGATGGGCGGCGGCAACGGCGGCTATTGGGAAGACCTCGGCTACGAGTGGTACGCCGGCACTTAGACTCGCCAAGCTTCAGAAATCGTCTATGCCGCCGCTGCCGGATGTGCATATCGGCGGCGAATGCGGCGGCTCCAAGGCCCTTGCCCTTGCCCGATCCGTGCACCACCCGTAGAAGCGGGCGAGAGGATTTCCGATGAGCGATCCGAAGAAAAGGGCGAAGCTGCCGCGCGGTTTCGTCGATCTCAGCCCGGCCGACATCGCCGCGACCGATAAAATGCTCGCCGAGATCAAGAAGTCCTACGAGCTTTACGGATTCGAGGCGGTCGAGACGCCGCTCATCGAATATACCGACGCGCTCGGCAAATTTTTGCCGGACCAGGACCGGCCGAACGAAGGCGTGTTTTCGTTCCAGGACGACGACGAGCAATGGCTTTCGCTGCGCTACGACCTCACCGCGCCGCTCGCCCGCTATGTCGCGGAAAACTTCGATCGCCTGCCGAAGCCTTATCGCAGCTATCGCGTCGGCCCTGTGTTCCGCAACGAGAAGCCGGGGCCCGGACGCTATCGGCAGTTCATGCAGTTCGACGCCGATACGGTCGGCACGAAGTCGGTCGCGGCCGACGCCGAACTCTGCATGATGGCGGCCGATACGCTGGAGCGGTTGGGCTTGAAGGATCAGTACGTCATCAAAGTGAACAATCGCAAGGTGCTGGACGGAGTGATGGAAGCGATTGGGCTAAGTGGCGAGGAGAATGC
>JASHUD010000107.1 GCA_030040215.1 Methylovirgula sp. | reverse complement strand
GCTCGGCCGGAATTGGGAACGAACCGCCGGCTCTATGCCGGCGCGGCGGCGCCGGCGAACGATTCGTCGGCGTCGTTCTTTTCGATGCGCTCTGCGGCGAGACTGACAAATTCACTGCCTTGATCGCCGCCCGCAACCCGCAGATGTCGGTCGTCAGCGCCTGCGCCGGCTCGACGAGCGCCGCGCTTTCCGCGTCGCCTTCTTTGCCGGTCTCTTTGCGCCCGTCTTGCGCGCCGCGCGTCTCTTCACGGGCGCCTTGCGAGCCGCCTTGCGGGTGGCCTTCTTGGCGGCGCTCTTCCGCGCGGTCTTTTTCGCTGCCTTCCTTGCGGCGACCTTGCGGGCCGGCTTTTTGGCGACGGCCTTCTTCGCAGCGGCCTTCTTGGCCGGACGCTTGTGCGGTGCGGCGTGGGTCGGCGCCGGGGCCGGAGCCGTCGGCGCGGCTGGCGTCCACGCAGTGCCGCCGGCCTCATGCGAGGCTTCCGGCTTCGGAGCGATCGGCCGCGGCGGGCGCGGCGGTCTCGGCTTCGGCTCTTCGTGCACCGGCTCGGGTATCGTCAGCTTGTTCTCGTCGTCTCCGATAATGGTCTGTTGCGTTTGCATGGTCCTCTCCGCTTCCCCAGTCAGAAATGCGACTGCTGCTTCAACGAACGCATCGGCCGCCTCGACGGGCGAAAGATGCGCGGCTTCGAGCGTTACCAGCCTGCCGCTCGGAATTGAGCTTGCGATCAGTGCACCGACGCCGGGCGGTGTCACCGGATCGTGGCGGCCAACGACCACCAAGACAGGATGCTTAATAGCGTGCAGTCCGGCGCGCAAATCCGCGTCGCGGATCGCCGCGCAATGCGCCGCATACCCTTGCGGATCGGTGCCGAGCAGGATCGCCTCGAAGCGGCGGACCTCTTCGGGATGCTGTTCGCGAAACCGCCGCGTGAACCAATTCGCAAGCACCGAAGATGCAAGCCCCTCAAGGCCCTTTTCGCGCACCGTCCTGATCCGCTCGTTCCAGATCTCGGCGCCGCCGATCTGCGCCGCCGTATTGGCGAGAACCGCGCGCCCGATCCGCTCCGGCGCCTTGGTGAGCAGCCACAATCCGACCATGCCCCCTTCGGAATGGCCGATCCAGTCGACCTTTTCGAGCTTCAAAGCGTCGAGAAGCGCGAGCGCATCGTGGCCGAGCTGGCTGATCGAATAGGGGCCGCGGCTCACCACGCTGCCGCCCAAACCGCGCGTATCGTAGCGCACCACGCGGAACCGCCGCTTCAGAGCCGGCACCGCGCGGTCGAACTGACGCATGTTCGCGCCGAGCGCATGCGACAATACCACCGCCGGAGCACGCGCGTCGCCTTCGACGACGACGTTGAACGGTTCTCCGGCAACGATCACTTGAGGCATCTCGCACCCACACGCGCAACTCGCGCGTCGATCTTAGTCCAGCTTCGATGCAAATTTCTAGAGCGGTCCGTGCATTTCGTGCCGCGAGACTCGCAAACAAACAATTCGCATGCAACGTAATCACGCACATTCGGCGACGTGGCGGCGCCGATCCGCATCGATCCATGTGGACGCGCTCGACATTCGTGGGCTCGCGGATGCGCAGACTCAAGGCGAGCGCCGGCGCCTCGCGAGAACCTCCGCTCAGCGATTATTATTATTATAAATCAATATGTTATAGATCTTCGTCCGGCGCGGAAGGTGCGTGTTGCGCGAGCTCGTCGAGCCAAGCTTGCGCGTTGCCGTCGGAGGGCGCACGCCACTCGCTACGCGGCGACAAGGAGCCGCCGGCGACGACCTTGGGACCGTTCGGCATCGCCGAGCGTTTGAACTGACTCATGGCGAAGAAGCGCCGGATGAATACTTCGAGCCAATGACGAATCTCTGGAAGATCGTAAGCGTGGCGGCGCTCCTGCGGGAAATCCGGCGGCCATTCTCCCTTTGTCGCCTCGCCCCAGGCGGCGAGCGCGAGAAAAGCGATCTTCGACGGCCGAAACCCGTGGCGCAAAACGTAGAAGAGATTGAAATCCTGCAGCTCATAGGGACCGATCACCGCCTCGGTGCGCTGCGCCACGCCATCGGCTCCGGCCGGCACGAGTTCGGGAGAAATCTCGCCGGCAAGGATGGCGGCCAGCGTCGCGAGTACCTCGGGAGCAAATTGCCGGCTTGTGATGCACCAGCGAATCAAGTGCTGGATCAAGGTCTTGGGAACGCCCGCGTTGACCGCATAATGGGACATCTGGTCGCCGACGCCATACGTGCACCAGCCGAGCGCCAGTTCCGAAAGATCGCCGGTTCCCACCACCATCGCGGCATTCTTGTTGGCGAGGCGGAAGAGATAATCCGTGCGTAGCCCCGCCTGGACGTTCTCAAACGTTACGTCGAACTTGGATTCGCCTTTGGCGAACGGATGTTCGAGGTCGGAAAGCATCTGCCGCGCCGCGGGCTTGATGTCGAGCTCGCGCGCGCTGACGCCGAGCGCCTTCATCAGCTTGAATGCATTGGTCTTGGTCGTCTCGCTCGTGGCGAAACCCGGCATGGTGTAGGCGAGGATATTGCCGCGCGGCTTGCCGAGCCGGTCCATCGCTTTGGCGGCGACGATCAGGGCGTGGGTCGAATCGAGCCCCCCCGATATGCCGATGACCAGCTTGGAAATCCCGGTCGCGGCGAGGCGCTGCTCGAGCGCCGTCACCTGGATGTTATAGGCTTCGTAGCAATCCTGCTCCAATTGGGCGCGGTTCGAAGGCACGAAAGGAAAGCGCTCGACGGTCCGTTCGAATCCCACGTCGTGGCTCGAAGGGGCGAGGCGAAAGGAGATCCGCCGGAAAGGCATTTCCGGGTTGGCGCGGCGATTGTCGTCGAACGTGCCTTGGCGCAGCCGTTCCTGCAGCAAAAGATCGAGATCGATATCGGCGATCGCGCATTGGCCGCCTTCCGGGAAGCGGGGCGATTCCGCCAGAATGACGCCGTTCTCGACAATGGTCGTCTGGCCGTCCCAAGCCAGGTCGGTGCTCGATTCGCCTTGGCCGGCGGCGGAATAGAGATAGGCGGCAAGGCAGCGCGCCGATTGGGATCGGCAGAGCAGCCGGCGCGTATCGGCCTTGCCGATCGTAATGTTGCTCGCCGAGAGATTGGCGAGCACCGTCGCGCCGGCAAGCGCCGCATGCGAACTCGCCGGGATCGGCACCCAAAGATCCTCACAGATCTCGGCGTGAACGACGAGACCCGCGACATCCTCGGCGGCAAACAGCAGATCCGGTCCAAACGGCGCCCGGTGCGGGCCGATCGCGATTTCTTGATCGCGCATCGACGCGCCGGAGGCGAAGTGGCGGGATTCGTAGAACTCGCGGTAGTTGGGCAAATGCACCTTCGGCACGACGCCGACGAGGCGGCCGCGGTGGATGGCGAGCGCACAATTGTAAAGCCGCCCGGCGTGGCGCAGCGGCGCGCCCACGAGGATCAGCGGCATCAACGTCCGGGAAGCATCGACGAGCCGGCTGACCGCCCGGTTGACGCCCTCCTCGACGGCATCCTGAAAAAGCAGGTCGTCGATCGCATAGCCCGAGAGCGCCAGCTCGGGGAAGACCGCGACAGCGACCGACTTCTCGTGCAAGCCTGCCAGCAGGTTCAAGATCGTCTCGGCATTGGCCGGCGCATCGGCCAGACGGCAAGCGGTGGTGCACGCCGCGACGCGGGCAAACCCATGCCGGTAGATCGATCGAAAACTCATCGACGCCATTCGCCCCAAAGCACCATAGGACCAAAGCTTCCGTACCGGTCCGCGAAAGCAATTCTGAACATCTATTAATTCAGGAACCGTTTGCACCGAGCGTAATTATCAGTTCACCCGAAAACGGCAGCGCTAAGGTCGGGCTTACCAGGAGCCGCGACATTTACTTCACCTCCCGTTCAGGCGGCAAAATCTAGTTAAGACGGGTTGCTGTCGGGCTCGGTTGCATATGCCCGTATCGCAATACATAAAAGGAAGAAAGCTTCAAGGAGGAACGGCCCTGAGTCACCCCGTCTCACGGCTGGGATCTTCCAAAATGCGAGGAGATAGACGTGCGTCTTATTCTTTCAACCCTCACGGCGGCGGCTCTGGCTGCGAGTTCCGTGATCAGCGTCGCGCAAGCCGCGCCGATCGCCGATCAGTCAGGCGTTCGCCAGGCGGCGATCAATCTTAACGATATCCAGAAGACACAATTCTTCTGGGGCGGCCGGAACTATTGCTGGTATCCGGTCGGCTGGCATGGCCCCGGTTGGTATTGGTGCGGCTATGGCTGGCGCAGGGGCTTTGGCTGGGGCGGCGGTTACGGCTGGCACGGCTGGCATGGCGGCGGACGCGGCGGGCGCGGCGGCTGGCATGGAGGACACGGCGGACACGGCGGACATGGCGGACATGGCCATCACCACTAGGTTCGCGAACCTTTAAGGGCGTAAAGAGCCAGCGGCCCGAAAGGGCCGCTGGTTTGCGTAGCGCCCTTCGTTGCATCCATGTTCGTGCGGTAAGCTCGCCGCGAAAGCGGAGCGTCGCATCCTTGCATCGGATGAGAACATTCTGCGCTCTGCGCAAGGCGCAGGAACCGCATGCGACCGGCGGCAAGGTCGCGATCGCAAGCGCAACCCAATGCCGCGATGCCGGTACACGCCGGCCGACGCGGTAACCCCGACAGCCGCAATCTCTTCGAAGCGGTCGGCTTCGAAGCCGATTACGGCGCACGTCGGATTCTTGGGGCCGGGGTCGTCGAATTGCCCGTCAAAGATGCCGCGGGGACGACCGATATCGACACAAAGAGGACCTGCCCGGACGGGATTGGCAGAGACCGGATAAGG
This sequence comes from Methylovirgula sp., assembly GCA_030040215.1. GTDB lineage: Bacteria > Pseudomonadota > Alphaproteobacteria > Rhizobiales > Beijerinckiaceae > Methylovirgula. Next base: position 90 of record JASHUD010000107.1, on the reverse strand, counting down.
CTTTGTTAACCATAATGAGACGCAATGGAAGGCGACGGCGTGGAGATTGGCGAATGAATGCAAGGAACGAGCCCTCGCCCGACTTTGTAA
>JASHUD010000106.1 GCA_030040215.1 Methylovirgula sp. | reverse complement strand
GGCGAGCAGAACGAAGGCGAGGATCAGAGCGACAAATCCCGCCTCGAGCAGGCCCAGCATGAACAACACCGGCCGGCCGGTCTCGGACGCGAGATTCTCGCCGAGAATCATGATTGCGCCGCCGAATCCCATCACTTCCCAGGCAACCAAAAAGCTTACGGCGTCTTGAAGTCCGAATACGCCGAGTGTGCCGATGAGGCTCACCGCGACGCCAAACGTCCAGGCGCGTTGGTTGGAAGACGGAGTGGCGAGGAAGGCGGCGAAGAACGCGCCCGGCAAACCGAACCCCATGAGCCAAAGCGCATCCGCCGAAAGATAGAACGTCGACGGTCCGACCCCGAACGGCGTCGCGATCGGCACGGTGGCGCCGGGCAACGTCGCGATGGCGAGAATGAGAAGCGCGATACAGCCCAATCCGAGCAAGGCGCGAGCGATGCCGATGCCGCGGCCGGAAAGCGCCAAGAGTGCGGCGACGATCCACGCCGCGAGCGCCGCAAAAAGAAGGTCATTCGACAAAGCGACCTCCTTTGACGCGCTGCGGAGCGCGATCGAGGAACATCAACAATGCTTCGATGATCGCGGCAGGGTTGGGCGGACAGCCGGGCAAATAGATATCGACCGGCAGCACGCCTTCGAGCCCGTTGCCGCAGGCATAGCTGCCGCCCGACATGCCGCCGGAGACCGCGCAAGTTCCGACCGCCATCACCCAACGCGGTTCCGGCATCGCCTCATAGGCGCGCAGCAAAGGATCGCGCATCGCATAGGTCACGGGCCCGGTGACGAGCAACAGATCGGCGAAGCGCGGTGACGGGGTGAAGAAAATCCCGAACCGATGCAGATTGTAGAACGGATTGTTGAGCGCCTGCAGCTCCGACTCGCAGCCATTGCAGGAACCGGCATCGATATGCCGAATGTGAAGGCTGCGGCGGAAGTCCCGGCGCGAAGCGGCTTGCGTCTTGCGTTCGGCGCGGGGTCCGTCGAGCTGCAGGTCGGAGCGGTCTCGCGTGCCGAACGCCCAGTCGTGCGAGGGCATGGCGGCGTCTCCGGGGCAGGCTTCGACGCAAAGCTGGCAGACGACGCAGCGGCCGTAGTCGACGGACAACCGTTCGGCGCCGCTTCGATCGCGATCGACGCCGATCGCCGCGGTCGGGCAGACGGCGGCGCATTCCTCGCAACCTGCGGCGCAGCGCTCCGGCGCGAAACGCGGCATGCCGAGGAGGCCGTTCTGGCCGTCGTCCCCGCCGTGCGGCCACGCGGTCGTCGCGTTTCCGTTCAACAGTCCGAAGAGAGTCCAAAGCGGCATAATCTTACCTTCTCTAGCGGTCGCATCCCGCGACCGTCAGCCCGAAGCTCGCTTCGTTGATTGCGTAATCCATCATGTTGCTGTCGTGGACGGTGAACGGGAAGACCCGCCAATTGGAGAACGACGGCGATTTGATCTTTACCCGGGCGATTTTCCCCGCGGCGTCGAAATGCACCGCGTAAAACAGCGAGCCGCGCGGCGATTCCGCCCAACCAAGCCCTTCCGAGTTCGGCACGCCGACGCACTCGACGTACACCGGCCCATCGGTAAGCAGCAGCAGGATGCGCTCGATAAGCGCGATCGAAGCCTCGATCTCGGCGATCCGCACTTGCGACCGGGCGTGCGCGTCGCCGCTCGTCTCTATTGGAACGGCGAGCGGCAATTCGGCGTAAGCGCCATAGGGGTGATCACGGCGCAGATCGCGATCGAGCCCCGAAGCACGCTCGATCGGGCCCGTCGCGCCCTGATCAAGAGCGACTTTCTCGTTCAGCACGCCGGTCGTGAGCAGACGATCGAGATGGCTGTTGGTGCTCTCCAACATCGCCGTGTACGTAGCGGCGTCTTTACGCAGCTCTTCGAGCGCTTCGCCGAACCACAACTGCGGATCCAGATCGCGACGCAATCCGCCGGGCACCAGGAGGCTGCGCAGAAATCGGCTGCCCGTCAGTCGCGCATTGATTTGTTTGGCGCGCTCTTCGAGCAGTTTGCCGTCGGCTTCGCCGACTTTGAGCGTCGTCGTATGGGCGAGGTGCCCGAGATAATGAAGATGATTGTAGAGTCGCTCGAGTTCGGCGAGTAGGGTTCGCAAAAGTTGTGCGCGGCGCGGCACGGCGCATCCCGCCGCCTGCTCGACCGCTTGGCAGAACGCCAGCGCATGACTGAAACTGCCGACGCCGGACACCCGTTCGGCGAGAACAACGGCACCCGTCAAAGAGCGTCCCTCGAAGCGCTTCTCCATGCCGCGATGTTTGAAGAACAGCTGCGGATGGAAATAAAGGATGCGCTCGCCGACGTAGAAGAAAATGAGCTCGGCGGATTCGACAACGTCGGCGCGCGCCGGTCCGAAAGGCAGGCGCTGCACGTCCGGACTCTCCACGTCCGGTATGCCGCCGTCCTTGGCGACGTACGGCATCGGCATCGACGCTGGGTAGGAGGGATCGAGTGGCGGCAGAATCGGCGCCGCGCCGGGATGAAGGACAAGACTGTAAGGCTCGGGTTGGCCGACGAACTGCTGGCCGAAGAGATCCGAGATCTCGCGCTCGTACCAGCCAAGCAGCGGAGTCGTGGCGGTGAGACTGGGGACCGGACCTTTCGGCCTGCATCGCCAGACTAGAAACTCCGGATTGTTGGCTTGGCTCGCGACGTAGCGCAGCTCGAGTTCCCCAGGCTCGGGATACCAAGCATAGGCCATCTGCATCCGTCCGCCGTCGGCGATAAGACGCGCGGTCGACTCGATTAGCTGCTCCGGCTTGATGGAAACGACATTCATGGCGCGCCCAACAGAGACTGCGCCGTTGCGCTGAGATAGTTCCAGATGCCGATGGGCCAAGCGAGGCCGAGAACGAGCAGCGGCGCCAACGCGAGCCACATGGGCGCCGCGCACCAGGCGCTGAGTTCGACATTCTCTCGTCCTTCGGCCGGCTCCGGGCGGTAATACATCGCGCGAAAATGATTCATGAATCCGATGAAGATCACCACCAGAAGAGCCGCCATCAAGTAGACCGCCCAAGAGAACGAGGGCTTCATCCCGGCGCGCATGATGGTGAATTCGCCGACGAACAGGCCGAACGGCGGCGCGCCGGTAATGCCGATCGCGCCGGCAAGCCACAACGCTCCGATGACCGGCAGCCGTCGTCCCACCCCGGCGATGCTTTCGATCTCCTTGGTGCCATAGCTGCGCATCACGTTGCCGGCGCCGAAAAACATGAGCGACTTGTTCAGCGAATGGTTGAGCATGTGGTAAAGGGCGCCGGTGGTGCCCAGTACGCCGCCGAATCCGAAGCCGAGCGCGATCACCCCCATGTGCTCGATGCTCGAATAGGCCATGAGGCGTTTGACGCCTTGTTGGCGGACGATAAACAGCGCGCCGATGAATAGCGACAACGCGCCGAGCCCGACCAGCGAGAGCGCCGCGAGTTCGCCAAGATTTGCCGCACGCGTTATTTGCAGGAAGCGGACGATCCCGATCATCGCCGTGTTCAGGAGTGCCCCCGACAACATGGCCGAAACGGGCGCCGGGCTTTCGCTGTGTGCATCGGGCAGCCAACTGTGCATCGGCGCGAGCCCGACCTTCGTTCCGTAACCGACGAGCACGAGGAGAAAAGCGATTGTAACCAGTACGCCGCTCATCTGCGGCGCCGCATGGGCAAGGATCGCCCAGGTCATCGCGTAAGTCGGGCCCAGCACCGGGGTTCCCGCGAAATAGAAGAGCACGGTGCCGAGCAGCGCGAGGCTGATGCCCGCCGAGACGACCATGATGTATTTCCAGGCGGCCTCGATGCTTTCGGCGACGTTCTCGAAGGCGACCAGGAAAGTACTGACCAGCGTCGTGAGCTCGATTGCGATCCAATAGAGGCCGACGTTGTTCATCAGCGGCGCGACCAGCGTAGTCAGTCCGAAGCCGGCGAACAGCGCGTAAAACCGGTATAGGGGCTCGTCTTCGAGCAGCCGCATGTAGCCGATCGCATAGATCGATGCGAGAAGATAGACGATTGCCGTGCATAGGATGACCCAGGCGCCGGCGCGGTCGATAACGACGTAATCGCTCCAAAAGGTCTGCGCATGGCCGTCGATCAAAAAGGGCAGCGGCAACGCGCAGCCAAAGACGACGATCGCCGCGAGCAGGTTGACTCGTTCGGCGAAGGGCGATTGTCGCACCAGCAAACAACCGACGATGGCTACGAGCGGGGCAAGCGGCAGCACGGAAATTAGGGTACCGATCATCATCCGACGAGCCGCTTGAGGTCGAGACTGCTCGTCGTTCCGACGCGCGTCAAAAGAAAGCGCACGAGCACGCCGAAGCAGGCGACGACGATGAGGAGATCGAACAGAATCACAACCTCAATCAACAGCGGCATGCCGGGCACGAGTACCTGCGAGCCGAGGAAAATGCCGTTCTCGAGCACCAGCAATCCAAGGATTTGGCTAATCGCTTCGTGGCGAACCGCGAGAATCAAGAAGCCGATGAGTTTCATCGAGAGCATCACCGTCAACGCCAGCGCCGCGACGGTGAGTTCGAGATGAAGATCGCTGGCGATCCGAAAGGAAATCGACAGAGCCAGCATCACGAACAGCGCACCGACGACCAGCGTCGTGCTTGGCTGGACGGAAACATGGATTTCGCGGTCGACGTCGAGCCGGCGAATGATCCCCCACAAGAGGTAGGGGAGCAGCAGGCCGCGGAACAATACCGTCAGGATCGCGATCAGATATAACTCGGGATAATTGCCATAGAAGCCGATGGCGGCGGAGATTGCCGCAATCATCCACGACTCCGCCGCGAAGGCGTAGAGGTAGTTCTTCAGCCAGCGCGATCCGAGCATGACGAAGGAAAGCAGCAGGCTCGCAATGGCGAGCAGGCTAAAGAGCGAGGACGCAAGCGGATCGAGATTTTGGATCAACATTGGCCGCTAACTCAGTTGCGTTCCGACAATCGAAAGAACCGCGAGCAGGAACGACGCCGCGAGGGGCTCCTGATAGCGGTAGAAACGTAGGCGCGCTTGGGTGGTCTCGACCAGCACCACCGCGCAGCCGACAAGCGTGAACTTGATCACTAGGCCCAGGGCGGCGCCGGCCGCGCCCAGCGCCGTGCCTTGGATCGAGAGCGCCCAGGGCAGAATCAGCACGTTGCAGAATATCGTATAGAGAATGAACTGTTTCATCGCCGCGGCCCATTTGAGCAGGCCGAGCAGCGGACCCGAATATTCGAGTATCCGCGCCTCGTCGATCATGTAGACCTCGATATGCGTGCTCGAATGAATTGGCATGCGGTCGGTTTCGACGAGCAGAAGAATGAAGAACGCCGCGACCAAAAAGAGATGCGCCGGGCTCCAATACACCGCCCAACTCGAGACGAGGAGATGGTTGACCACGAACGGCAACATGGCCTTGGCCAGCAGCGTGATTCCGACGAAGACCAAAATCAGGGTCGGCTCGGCGAGGATCGAAACCATCACGGCGCGGCTCGATCCTATCCCGCCGTAGGCGCTCGAAGTGTCGAGCCCCGCCAAGACGATCATGAACGAGCCGAGCGTGAGGATCAGGCCGCCGCCCAGAATGTCGCCCATGTCCGATGCCGGCAGCGGGAAATTGGTGAGCACCGGAATGAGGATCGGCACCGTGAGCATGCAGGTAAAGGCAACTACCGGCGCCGCCCAAAACAGCCACGATGCCGTTTCCGGCAAAACGACCCTCTTGTGGAAAAGCTTCCACAGATCGCGGTAGGGCTGAAAGATCCCTGGCCCGGTGGCGCGCTGCACGCGTTCTTCAAATTGCAGAATGATGCCCTGAATCAACGGCGAGAGAACCAACACCGTCAGAACTTGGGCGACCTGAAGCAGGACGACGCGCATCAAGACTGCCCTCGCCGCGTAAGAGGCGAGCAAACAGCAAACATCATCCGAGACCACTCAAGGCGCCGCATGCAAATTTCTCCCGCTCGTCCAAAGACGAATGCAGGAGTCATCAGCCCTAAGGGCATTTACCCGGCGGAACTCCATCGCCGATTCTTGGACCGGACAATGCGAACCTCCCCCCGCCTTGTCAACCGCCGACCGGCTCGCAAACATGCGCAAAGTGCCTCGGGTCACACCGACTTGGCTTGACCAATGCGCGGCGGATCGTCTCAACTTCCACAATCCGAGTCGCGCAAACGATGGAGGAGGAATTACATGCATCGTTCGGCTTGGCCGTTGGCCGCGTTGGCGCTGGCACTTTGCGGCTGCAACCAGGATGCGCCCGTCGCCTCTGCGCCGCCGCCACCGCCGCAGGCCGCCGCGGATTTCTCCAACCTGCCGCCCGGCGCCGCGTGCACCGACAAGATCAATCGCTACCAATTCGTACTTTCCACCGATCACCAGACCGGTAATGTAAACGATTCTGTTTTCACTGCCATCGAGCATGAACTGACCGAAGCGGCCGCCGCGTGTTCGGCCGGTCACGACCAGGAGGCTCTCGATCTCGTGCGCGCTTCGGAAGACAGGCACGGATACCACGTCTAGGTTCCGGCGCTTCGTAATGACGCAGGCCTAAGTCCGCAACGCGTACCGCAGATAGGTCTGGATGAAATCGGGCATGCGGTTCTTGTCGAGATCGCCAACGCCGGAAACGGCGATCAGGCGGGCAAGCTCCGGCTGTTTCTCGCTGGCGATGAACGCCGCTCCCCGCGCCACGAGTTCCGTTGCCGAATGCGCCGAGCGGGCCGTCTTCATGCAAGCGATGCGCTGGCCCTGGAAAACGACGCTCCAACCTTCGCCGAAGGAAATTTCGTGCGCGCCGATTCCCGTTTCCTCTTGCAGCTCGCGCCGCACGCTTGCCTCGAGATCGACGCGGCGGCCGATGAGATCGGCCGGTTCCGGCGTCCCGGCGGGAAAGTAAATCTGCCCCGCGTTGGCGGTCGTCTGACCCATTTCGCCGAGCAGAAAAGCGCCATCGGCGGAGCGCAGCGCCGCCATCGCGAACGCGTTGCGGATCGCTCGATCCGGAAAGCCGAAGTCGCGCCAGGCGAGAAACGCCTTGTATTCGGCGACGAAGCAGCGGCCTTCGAGTCTGCGCCCGCTTGTCGCTGCGACGACGCTGACGTCGCGCATCAAGAGAACGCGGCCGTTATAGTGACGCGAGTTGCGGCTCACGAGCCGCGCCCAATACGCATCAATCTCTTTGGCGCGGTCGTTTGCGAACGGCCATGGCTCTGGCTCCAGCCGGAACTCGATCGTCGCGATCTCCTCGACGCGCGGCGCGGCAAAATTCATACGTCGAGAAATCCTTCTCCCACAATCACCGCGTTGCCGCCGACCGATGCCTCGAACAAAGTGCCGCGTTCGACCTCGAGGCTGAGAACGATCCGGCTCGGCCGGTCGATCTCATAGCCTTGTTCGATGGTCAACGCGTGACTGCCGTCCGGCACGCCTTCGAAAGCCATCAGCACCCCGGCGAAGGCGGCGGCGGCGGAGCCGGTTGCCGGATCTTCCGCGATTCCAAGCGACGGCGCAAACATGCGGGCGTGAAAATCGTGTTGCGGATCGATCGTCTCGCGCGTGTAGAGAAAAGCGGCTTCGATGGGCGCCAACGCCGCGTCGAAAAGAGCGGCGCGCGGCTGCGCCCGCGCCAAGGCGGCAAGACTCGCGATAGGAATGAAGGTGAATGCGGTGCCGGCCGAATAGATCGTCGGCACGTGCCGTTCGAAGCCAATCTCGGCCGCGGTAATTCCGAGGGCGGCGGCAAGCCGATCGCTGCTCCGCGGCACGCCGGCTTGGACCGGCAGTTTCGGTAAGGTGAAATGCGCCTGCTTGCCTTTGCCGGGACGTTGGCGCACGACGCAGACGATGCTGCCGATATTTTCTTCGAGTACGACGCGTACGTCCTGGGTGCGCAGCAATTCGTGCCCCCGCAATTCGCCGAGGAGAACGGCGGCGCCGACTGTCGGATGGCCGGCGAAGGCGAGTTCGGCCTTGGCAGTAAAGATGCGCAGAAGCGCCGTGTTAACCGGGTCGCGCGGCTCGAAGAGAAAGATCGTCTCCGAGAGATTGAACTCGGCGGCGATCCTTTGCATTGCCGCGCTGTCGAGGCCGTCGCAGTCGACCACCGCGGCGAGCGGATTGCCGGCAAGCGGCCGGTCGGTGAACACGTCAAGCAGGTAATATTTGCGGCGCAAGCTTGATTCTCGCGGATGTTTCGATCCGGCTTTCTCCATTGCGCCGGCCATCTTCAAGGCGTCAAGGTGAGGCACCCTCTTGCCGTTTGGCGCTGATGGCATATTCTTCTGTTTCAAATAGGTGATTGAATCAATTCACTTAGCTTGTTCGTAAATTAAGGAAGCCCCAGGTGGGGCGGGGAAGGGACGCATGGGCGCGCCGATTGTCGAAGACGTGACACTTACGGAACTGAAAGCAGGCCTTACGGACGGTTCGATCGTGCTCGTCGACGTGCGCGAACCGCACGAATATGCCGCGGGCCATATCCCGGGCTCGGAGCTCAATCCCTTGCAGAGCTTCGATCCCACGGCGTTGCCGGAACCCGCGCCGGGAAAGAGAATCGTATTGTCGTGTCGCTCGGGGAGACGCTCGGTAACTGCTCTCGGTCTCGCCCAGGAGGCGGGCCGCGACGATATCCGCGCGCATTTCGGGGGCGGCATGCTCGCTTGGCAAAACGCCGGCGAGCCGGTCGAATATTAAGGTCCAAGGCCCGAGCAGCGCTTTGCGGCCGCATAGGCAATATGCATGCGCATCGGGAATCATTGTGCGTGGGCCAGTCGATTGATTGCCGGCGCGGCGCTTGTGCTGATCACGGCCGCAAGTCTTGCCGCCGGCACGATCGTCAAAAACGTCGACGGGTCTTCGGTAGAGACGCGCGACGACGGCGGCAAAATCGTCACCAATGCCGACGGATCTTCCGTTGTAACCCATCCGGACGGAACGCAGATCGTCACCAATGCCGATAAATCTTCCGTCGAGACGAGGCCGGACGGCACGAAGATCATTACCAACGCCGACAAGTCCTCGATTACGGACAAGCCCGACGGCACAAAGATCATCAAGAACGTGAACGGCCCGTCGATTCAGATCAATCCGGACGGATCGAAGATCGTCACCAATGCGGACGGTTCGCAGGAAGTCGAAAAGCCGAACAAGTAGGCTTACGCTCTGATAGGCTTGCGCAGTCTGACCGTTACCGGGTGCGAAGCGGCCGCTCAGCGCTCCTGAAGCGCCACCCAGAACCGGCGCTTTTCCGAACGGCGCAAAATGTCGAGCGGGACGGTGCGGCCGATCTTGTCGGCATCGAGGAGGCGCACGAGGTCGTCGGCGCCGCTCACCGGCGCCCCGTCGACGGCAAGCACGATGTCACCCGTCAAAATTCCCGCCTGGCTGGCCGGTCCGTCCTGATCGACGCCGGTCACGACCGCGCCGGTCGCCTGATCGAGCCCGAGGCGCAGCGCGATCCGGCGCGGCAGCGCGACCGTGCCGCCGCCGATCCCCAGCCGGGCGCGGCGCACGCGGCCGTGCCGGATGATTTCGCCGAGCACGAACCGCGCGGTATTGGCGGCGACCGCGAAACAAATGCCCTGCGCGCCGGCGATCATCGCCGTGTTGATGCCGACGACCTCGCCGCGCGAGGAGACGAGCGGGCCACCGGAATTGCCGGGGTTCAGCGCCGCGTCGGTCTGGATCACATCGTCGATGACGCGGCCGGATTTGGCGCGCAACGACCGGCCGAGCGCCGAGATGATTCCGGCCGTGACGCTCGCCTCGAAGCCGAGCGGATTGCCAATCGCGATGGCGATCTCGCCGGGTTTCAATTTCTTCGAATCGCCGACGTCGGCGGCGGGCAGCGTCGTATTCTCATCGATACGCACCAGCGCGAGATCGGTATCCGGGTCGTCGCCGAGGACGCGCGCCGAGAGCGTGCGGCCGTCGAGTGTCGAGACCTCGGCGCGTTTGGAGCCTTGCACGACATGGCTATTTGTGAGGATCAACCCGTCCGGGGAGACGATGACGCCGGAGCCGGCGCCGCCGTGCCGGCCGTCGCCATGCCGGATGTCGAGGCGCACGACGCTTGGCGAGACGCGTTCCACGACTTCCGTCACGGTGCGCGAATAGGCATCGAGCAGCGCGGCGTCTCCGGAAGCCGTGGGCACGCCAGCCGCGATTCCCGTGCCCGAGTCGTCCAGCAAAAAGGTTGGTTCGAGGTCGAATTCAGGATGAAGCATGCGCTTCATATGGGAAGGAAAGCGGGGCAGTGGAAGGCCTGCGCGGCGCTGCGGCGGGCGGCGGCTTGATTTCGCCCGGCCGCGGCGCAGACTGAGCACTCTTCTGATTCGGATAGGGAAATGATCGCGCCGCCCGAGGGGATGAGCGAAGCCGATTACGAGGCGATCGAAGCCGCGGTCATGGAAACCGTGCGCGGGCGCTGGTTCCTGGCCGAATTCGCGCGCCGCGGCCGAGCCGACGAAACGCGGCAGATGCTCGATGCAATCGCCAAGCTCGAGCAGACCGTTCGCGAGCAGCAGGCCATGCCCGCCGATCCGTCGATCCGCCTTCTTGTGCAACGGTTGAAGGAGGTTGCACAAAGCCTCAGCCGGGCGGGCGAGGAAATGCGCCAGTGCGGCCTCGACGAGCGGTTGTGCGCTGAAATTGAAACGCAGGCGCGCGCGGTCTCCGGCTTGCTGCGGGTCAACCAAACGCCGGCGGTATCCGAATCGATCCGCTCCAAGGCGCTGCCCGAACCGACCCCTGCGCTGCCGGAACCCGCACCGGCATCTTCCATAGCGCCCGCTTTGCAGGAATCGGGGCGTTCTGCCTTGACCCGGCTAGACCAGCTCTCAACCGCCGAAAAGCTCGCTCTTTTCGCCTAAAGCGCCGGCAAAGGCTTGCCGTCTCGCCTTCGTCCGTTAGGGCGCTAAGTTTCCTTGGGCTATAAGACTAATTTACGTGCCGCTTTCCGCGTGGCGCTGGGGTGAGGGAGGGGTGCAATGCGCGTGCTTTTGGGGTTCATCCTCGGCATTTTGCTGACGATTCTCGTGGCTTATGTGGCAGATGAGGGCCGTGCGCCGGTCTGCCCGGCGGGAGGAGTGGGTTGCCCGCTCGTCAATTGGGACGAAGCAAATCTGCGGTTCAGAAAAATAGAAGCCGCGCTGCAATCGGCTTGGTATCATCTGACCGGACACCGAGATTAGGCGGTTCGTCCGCTGCTCCAAGCCCGGGCGCCTGATGAGCGATACGATCGACGAAGCGGCGCGCTACCGCGCCAAAATGGAAAAACGCAAAGCCTTGCAAGACGCAGCGGTCGCCAGCCGGACGATCGCCGAGAAGAGCCTGCTCATCGTCCATACCGGCGCCGGCAAAGGCAAATCGACGGCCGGATTCGGGCTGCTCATGCGCGCCCTCGGCCACGGCTGGCATGTCGGCGTCGTACAGTTCATCAAGGGGACCTGGGAGACGGGCGAACGCGCCGCGGTCGCAAAATTCGGCGGTCTCGTCGCCTGGCATGTGATGGGCGAGGGGTTCACTTGGGAGACACAGGATCGCGCCCGCGACATCGCCGCAGCGCAAGCCGGTTGGGCCAAGGCGCGCGAACTGATGGCGGATCCCAAGATCCGCCTGCTGCTGCTCGACGAATTGAACGTCGCGCTGCGCTACAATTATCTGCCGCTCGACGAAGTGGTCGCCACGCTCAAAGGGCGGCGTCCGGATCTCCATGTCGTGGTCACCGGCCGCAACGCGAAACCGGAATTGATCGAGGCCGCCGACCTCGTGACCGAGATGACGCTCGTCAAACATCCCTATCAGGCCGGCGTGCGGGCTCAGGCGGGAATCGAATTTTGAGCCGCAAGGCGCTGATGTTCCAAGGCACCGGCTCGGACGTCGGCAAATCGCTGATCGTCGCCGGGCTCTGCCGCGCCTTCACCCGGCGCGGGCTCAGCGTGCGGCCGTTCAAGCCACAGAACATGTCGAACAACGCTGCGGCGACGACGGACGGCGGCGAGATTGGGCGCGCCCAGGCGCTGCAGGCGCAGGCCTGCGGCGTCGCGCCGGTTTCCGACATGAATCCGGTGCTTCTGAAGCCGCAAGGCGGCAGCGCGCAGATCGTCGTCAAAGGCCGCGTGCTCGCGCGGGCGAGCGCCGCCGATTTCCAGGCCTATAAGCCGAAGCTTCTCGACGCGGTTCTGGAAAGCTATGCGCGGCTCAAAGCCGAAGCCGATCTGGTGCTCGTCGAAGGAGCGGGCAGCGCGGCCGAGGTCAATTTGCGCGCGAACGACATCGCCAACATGGGGTTTGCGCGCGAAGCCCGCGTGCCGGTGATCCTGATTGGCGACATCGACCGCGGCGGCGTCATCGCCCAAATCGTCGGCACGAAGGAGGTCATCGCGGCGGAAGACGCGGCGATAATTCAAGGCTTTCTC